>NZ_JAPDBM010000044.1:0-42453 GCF_027705265.1 Aeromonas sp. QDB11
GAAGCCAAGGCCCCAGAGGTATAGTGTGAAAAAAGCCAATAAAAACAATGCCAGTCAGGCTTAACTGACTGGCATTACCCGCGGGGCCCTGTTTTTTTGGCAAACATTTCGCTAATTTGCGGAATTTTATTATCAGCGATCACCTTTTTCCCATATCAAACCCGCTAGTCTTGCGCTGATCGGATCACAGACGGCATTGCCGAGGAACGGAAGCTATGACCACTCCAAACGAGGCGCCCAAGAAGCGCCAACTCCCCACTGTCTATACCCTGCTTTTCATCATCATCGCCCTGATGGCCGCCCTCACCTGGGTGCTGCCAGCGGGCAAATACAACTATGTCACCGCCAAGACCCAGCAGCCGGTGGCGGCAGCGGCCGTGGCTGATTACAGCGGCGACGAGCGGCTGTTGCCGGTGCCCGGCAGCTACACCGAGCTACCCGCCCACCCGCAAGGGGTGTTCGAGGTGCTCAAGGCCCCCATTCAGGGCTTTCACAAGGCGGCCGACGTCGCACTGTTCGTGCTCATCATCGGCGGCTTTCTGGCGGTGACCATGCAGAGCGGTGCGCTTGATGCCGGGGTGGGGGCCATAGTGCGTGCCTTCGCTGGCCGTGAGCGGCTGCTGATCCCGGTGCTGATCGCACTCTTTGCCCTCGGCGGCTCCACCTTCGGCATGGCAGAGGAAACGGTGGCCTTCTGGGCACTGATCGTGCCGGTGATGATGGCGGCGGGCTTCGATCGCATGGTGGCGGCGGGGATCATTCTGCTCGGCTCCGGGGTCGGGGTGCTCGCCTCCACCGTCAACCCGTTTGCCACCGGCATTGCCTCCGGTTTTGCCGGTATCCCCATCGGTGAGGGGATTGGCCTGCGGGTCATCCAGTGGTTGCTGCTGGTGATCTTCGCCTCCTGGTTCGTGATGCGTTACGCCAAGCAGGTGCAGCAGGACAAGTCCCGCTCCGTGCTGGCCGACATCACCTATGACGACGAGTTCTCCCAGATGAAGAGCGGCAACCTTGCCTTCACCGGCAAGCAAAAGCTCACCATGCTGGTCTTCTTCGGCACCTTCCTGCTGATGATCTATGCGGTGGTGCCCTGGTCGGATTTGGGGATCGATGTGCTGCCCACCTTTGGCTGGTGGTTTGACGAGCTCTCCACCCTGTTCTTCAGCGCCTCCATCCTGATTGCGCTGATCAACCGGATGCCGGAATCCAACTATGTGGCGACCTTCCTCAACGGAGCGCGGGATCTGATCGGGGTGGCGCTGGTAGTGGCGGTGGCGCGCGGCATCTATGTGGTGATGGAGCAGGGCGTCATCATCGACACCATTTTGCACTGGGCCGAAGGGCTGGTGACCGGACTCTCCTCGTCGGTCTTCATCCTGATGGCCTATCTGGTGCACATCATCCTGAGCTTCTTTATCCCCTCCACCTCGGGGCTGGCGACTGTCTCCATGCCGCTGATGGGGCCGTTGGCGGACTTCTCCGGCATCTCGCGGGATCTGGTGATCACCGCCTATCAGTCCGCCTCCGGCTGGATCAACCTGTTTGCCCCCACCGCCGCTCATCTGGTGGCCGGTCTGGCGCTCGCCAAGATCCCCTACGATCGCTTCGTGCGCTGGGTGCTGCCCTTTATCATCGGTGTAGCCCTCATCACCATGGCGGTGCTGGTGGCCGGTGCCCTGCTGCACGGCTGATGGCACGGATAAAAGCACGGATAACAACAAGGCTCCGTAAGGAGCCTTTTTCATTGGCTTTGTTTACTGCTTGTAGCCTTTGAGGAAGCGGGCGAGGCGACCGATGGCATCCTCCAGCTCCTCTTCGCGGGGCAGGAACACCAGCCGGAAGTGATCCGGCGCCGGCCAGTTGAAGCCGGTGCCCTGCACCAGCAGCAGTTTCTCCTGCTGCAGCAGGTCGAACACCATCTTCTGGTCGTCGCGGATGTCATACACCTTGGGGTCAAGGCGCGGGAACATGTAGAGCGCCCCTCTGGGCTTGACGCAGGAGACGCCGGGGATCTCGTTCAAGAGCTCCCATGCCTTGTCCCGCTGCTTGCGCAGGCGGCCGCCCGGCAAGATCAGCTCGTTGATGCTCTGGTAGCCGCCAAGCGCAGTCTGGATGGCGTGCTGCATCGGCACGTTGGCACACAGCCGCATGGAGGCCAGCATCTCCAGCCCTTCAATGTAACCGCGGGCACGGCCCTTGGGACCGGTGATGACCATCCAGCCCTGACGGAAGCCGCAGGCACGGTAGGCCTTGGAGAGGCCGTTGAAGGTCACCACCATCACATCGTCACACAGGGTGCAGACGCTGGTGTGGGAGATATCGTCGTAGAGGATCTTGTCGTAGATCTCGTCGGCGAAGATGATGAGGTTGTGCTGGCGGGCGATCTCGATCACTTCCAGCAGGAACTCGCTGCCGTAGACGGCACCGGTCGGATTGTTGGGGTTGATCAGTACCAGGCCGCGGGTGCGCGGGGTAATGCGGGCGCGGATATCGTCGAGATCCGGATACCAGTCAGCTCCTTCATCGCAGCGATAGTGCACCGCATGGCCACCGGAGAGAGTGACGGCGGCGGTCCAGAGCGGGTAGTCGGGGGAGGGCACCAGCATCTCGTCGCCATTGTTGAGCAGCGCCTGCATCGCCATCACGATCAGCTCGCTGGCGCCATTGCCAATGTAGATGTCGTCGATATCGACCTTGCGCATCCCTTTTTGCTGGTAGTACTGCATCACCGCTTTACGGGCAGAGAAGAGCCCCTTGGAGTCGCAGTAGCCCTGGCTCAGCGGCATGTTGAGGATGACATCCTTGATGATCTCTTCCGGCGCATCAAAGCCGAACGGGGCCGGGTTGCCGATGTTGAGCTTGAGAATGCGGTGGCCTTCGTCTTCGAGACGGCGGGCTTCTTTATGCACCGGGCCGCGGATGTCATAGCAGACATCGTCGAGCTTGTGCGACTTGTCGATAGTGAACATGGTGACTGTGATTCCTTCCCCATGGGGACGCGTTGGCGAAAAAGGCGATTTTTAGTATCAAATTTCTTTTCCCCTATTCTTCACAGAATTGAATGCTAGAACAATCCTCTTTTTAGAAGAATTCCCTGATTTTTAGCCCTGAAACAGGGTTGCTAGAACGTTAAATTTAGCACGATCGTTTGTGCTAACCGAGGTTCACCAGTGAAACATGGGGAACGAATTAACAAAGCTGCCCGACTGTGTTGCAATATCCGGATCCTGTGGCACGATTGGCTTGTGTAAAAAATCGTCTTCATTCCCCTTTGCGATGAGTTGAATGGCACCGACGGTGTCATCGTTGTGTGGTCCGCTCATCTGTGTCTATTCCTGCGAGGTTTCCCATGCATGCACCCGTTCCCGGCCGCTATCGCCACTTCAAGGGGGGTTACTATCAAGTGCTTGCCCTGGCCCTGCACACCGAAACCCAGGAGCAGCTGGTGATCTATCAATCCGAGCAGGATGGTCAGGTCTATGCCCGCCCTGTCGCCATGTTCATGGAGTGGATTGAGCATCAGGGACAGGTTGTCAGCCGCTTTACTCCGGTAGGGAACTGACCACGCCTCCGTTTTGATCGTTCAACAGATAAGCAGTCGAGCGAAACGGTGTCACAAGTTGTCGCATGACGCCCTTGGGCATGCGACATGCTGTCAGCAGTCTTAATGACAAATCTCTTATCTAATCAATAAATTGTGATGGATGTCACATTCGATGAACCTTGGCGGCAGGGTTCGCAATCTGGACTCACACTCCCATAATGCTGCGCTTGTTCAAGCATGGGCCCTTCTCGGGTCTGTTCGGTGTTACCTCAAATGGGAGAAATATTGTGAAACCTGTTGCTGCCGAGTTTATGGGCACTTTCTGGCTGGTATTGGGCGGGTGCGGCAGTGCCGTGCTGGCTGCAGCCTTCCCTCACGTCGGGATTGGTCTGCTGGGGGTCTCGCTGGCCTTCGGTCTGACCGTGCTGACCATGGCGTTTGCCATCGGCCATATCTCCGGTTGTCACCTCAATCCGGCCGTCACCGTCGGTCTGTGGGCGGGTGGTCGTTTCCCGGCATCCGGTGTACTGCCTTATATCGTGGCGCAAGTGCTGGGCGGCATTGCTGCCGCTGCCGTGCTTTATGTGATTGCCAGTGGTCAGGCAGGGTTTGAGCTCTCCGCCGGTTTTGCCTCCAACGGCTACGGTGAGCACTCTCCCGGTGGTTACAGCCTGACTGCCGCACTGGTGTGCGAAATGGTGATGACCGGTTTCTTCCTGTTCGTCATCATGGGGGCCACCGATAGCCGCGCACCTGCCGGTTTTGCCCCGATCGCCATCGGCTTGTGCCTGACCCTGATCCACCTCGTCAGCATTCCGGTGACCAACACCTCGGTCAACCCGGCCCGCAGTACCGGCGTGGCGCTGTTTGTCGGTGACTGGGCGGTCAGTCAGCTGTGGCTGTTCTGGGTTGCCCCGATTGTCGGTGCCATTCTGGGGGCGCTGGCTTATCGCCTGGTGGCGACTGAGCAGAAGTAATCATTGGCGAAACAACGTGTGGTATCGACACGCCTGCGGGCGTGTTTTTTGTTTCTGGAGGGGGGAAAGAGAGAATGGGCCGGGCCGAGCGTCACAGCCCTTTGGCCTGCAGCATCTCCTTGTAGCGCAGGTGGAGCAGCTGGACGCGCTCCACATAGGCGCGAGTTTCCGCATAGGGCGGGATGCCGCCATGTTTTTGTACCGCGCCAGCCCCGGCGTTGTAGGCCGCAGTCGCCAGTGCCACGTTGCCGTCATACTGCTTGAGCAGTCCCGCCAGATATTTCACCCCGCCGAAAATATTCTGCTCCGCCAGCAAGGCATTGCCGACTCCCAGTTCCCGCGCCGTGGCGGGCATCAGCTGGGTCAGGCCCATCGCCCCCTTGCGGGAGACCGCCAGCGGGTTGAAGGCGGATTCCGCATGGATCAGCGCCCGGATCAGCGCAGGCTCAACCTGATAGGTTTTGGCGGCGGCCTTGATGGTGCTGGCATAGTCATAGAGAAACAGCCCGGTGGTCTGCCAGTTGACATTGGATTTGGGATCGCAGGCGAAGCAGTCGTTGAACAGCAGCAGCTCGTAATGGCCCTGTTCTGGCGCCATGTCGGAGTAGCGTACTACCCCGTTTTGCTGCACCGATTTATAGACCTGGATCTGCTTGTTGCTGCCAGCGGCGGTTGCCGCCGTTTGAGTTGCCCCGGTTTGCGGGGCGGGCGCGGCATCATTGGCCGGACGCAGGGGGGAGGGGTCTGCAGTCAGGAAGACCACCTCTGCGGGCGGGGGAATCTGGCTCCATCCACTCAGGGGGATCAACAACATAGGGCCTGCCAGCATCCATGCTTTCAACCGTAATACTCCTTCCTGTGATGACCATGTTGAGTAAAGCATCATGACGAGGGCAGAACAAGCGGCGAGCAGGGGGCAAATGACCCGATTCGGTGACCGGGATCAAAGTATCCACCGCAATAAAGGGTTGTCATCGTGAAGCCATGCGTTGGCAGTCAGGCGGTCTCTTCCACCGGGTCAGCAACGTCGCCATGACGCCTGCTTTTTTGTTGACGAAAGGCATGCTATCGTGCTGGCGTCAGCTGGTCGGATTAGCGCACCGTATCTGGCACTAATAATTGATTACCAAAGGATTTGTCTGTGACAAGCAAGCTGGCGATGGAACTCACCTTCGAAGAGTACTGCGACGCCGACCTCTCCCTTATCAGGGACTATTACGAAACGACGTTTTCCCACTATGTGCCGGATCTGGCCGAGCGGATCTTTGTCGTGCGTGATGCTCACTGGCTGGTGGGGGCGGTACGGTTGCGGGACGAGGAGGAGTTTTACCATCTGTGCGGCTTTCGCCTGTTGCCCCACTACCAGTCGCTGGGACTGGGGTCACGGCTGTTGCAGCACGCTTGCCACGGTCTGGCGGATAAACCGGTGGTCTGTCAGGCGCTCCCGTTCGAGAAGCCCTTCTATCTCAAGGCCGGTTTTGCCGATATGCCCCTCAACCAATTGAGCGGGTCGCTCTTCTCCCTCTACGAGCGGCAGCAGCAGCAGGGTTATCAGGTGGAGCTGCTGGTACGGGATACCACCCAGTCCCTCCTGAATTGAGTTATTTAGCGGGGGTTGGTCAACAGGTGGATCTTGCCCGGTGACAGCTCCAGCCCCAGCAGATTTTCCTTCAGCCAGGCCTGATCCGGATCCTTGTCATTGAGTTTGTAGACCGGCTTGGTCTCGAGCCGTTTCTCCATGCTCTGCAGCAGCATGTTGAGCATCAGCCCGAACTTCTTCTCGGCCGCTTCCGGCTCCAGCTTGTACTCCACCAGCTTCATGTTATCCAGAAACAGCGCGCTCTGGGCCTTGTCATAGCGGGGCCTCGCCTCATAGGTCATCTGCAGGCGGGCGTCATATTCGGTATTGTCGGGCAGGGCGATTTTGAGCTTGCCCTTGCCATAGACCCGTGCCGTGTCGGGGCGCTGGCGGCCAATCTGGACATCGCTCTGCTCAAGCTTCACATGAGCCTTGATGATGCCGGGCAGTTCCAGCTGTTTATCGACTTGCACCTGGGATTGCAGGTACTGGTTTATCTGTTGCTCATTGATGTCATATGAGCCTTGGCCTAGCATGGCCAGGCTGAGCAGCATAGATTGCAGGATCATGCGTGCGACCTGATAGAATGGATTTGCCTTACAGCATACCATTGCGGCCGGTTGGGGTCTGCCCACCGCACTGTTTGTCGATGAGAAGGAGCCCCCGTTGCTCAACGGTCTGGAACATGATCTTCAACTGCTGTTTTCCCGTTTTCTGGGTTGGCTGCTACTGCTTTTTCACACAGTTATCGTCACCGGGGTGTCATTTCGGGTGGTGATGAAACGCCGTCCCATCGGTGTGTCGCTGGCCTGGCTGGCGCTGATCTACGCCATTCCGTTTGCCGGGGTGGGCTTCTATGTGCTGTTTGGTGAGATAAAGCTGGGGCGCCGCCGCGCCGAGCGCGCCCAGGCCATGTACCGTCCTTACGCCATCTGGATCCG
The DNA here is from genome assembly GCF_027705265.1 of Aeromonas sp. QDB11. Lineage (NCBI taxonomy): Bacteria > Pseudomonadati > Pseudomonadota > Gammaproteobacteria > Aeromonadales > Aeromonadaceae > Aeromonas > Aeromonas sp. QDB11. The sequence continues at coordinate 7,042 of NZ_JAPDBM010000044.1, forward strand.
CCAGCTGGCCCGTCTGTTCCCTCAGCACTGCTGCGAAGTGGGCGCCAAGGCGCAACCGCTGCACGATCTGATCCAGGGGCGGCTCGCCATGCCGATGCTCTCCGGCAACCGCATGACCCTGCTCAACAAGCCGGACTGGATCTTGCGCGAGATTGCGCAGGATATCCGCCGCTCGACCCTCTCCTGCTATTTGGAGTACTACATCTGGCACCCGGGCGGCGATGCTGACGAGGTGTGCGAGGCGCTGATCGAAGTGGCGCAACGCGGCGTGGACTGTCGCTTGTTGCTCGATTCGGTGGGCAGCAAACAGTTCTTCCGCTCTCACTGGCCGAAAAAGCTGCGCAAGGCGGGGGTCAAACTGGTGGAGGTGCTGCCGGTTGGCGCCTGGCGCATTGTGTTCCAGCGTCAGGATCTGCGGATGCACCGCAAGCTGGTGGTGATCGATGACAGGGTCGGTTACACCGGCTCCATGAACATGGTGGATCCCCGTTTCTTCAAGCAAGATGCCGGGGTCGGCCAGTGGGTCGATATCATGATCCGGGTGCAGGGACCCATGGTGCCGCTGATGTGGTCGATCTTCGTTTGGGATTGGGAGATGGAGACCGGCGAGCGGCTGCTCGACAGCCTGCAACACGATCCCGAAGCCTGGCCCCAGACCAACTACCGTGCCCAGCTTATTCCGTCCGGCCCCTTCGTCGGTGGCGACTGCATCCAGCAGAGCCTGCTGCTCGCCATCTATCAGGCGCGCAGCCATCTGGTGCTGACGACCCCCTACTTTGTGCCCGACGATCCGCTGGCTGCCGCACTTAGCTCGGCGGCGGCTCGCGGCGTGCAGGTGCAACTGGTGTTGCCGGCGCGCAACGACTCCATCATGGCCAATTACGCCTGCAACGCCTTTATGGAGGAGCTGCTGGCGGCCGGGGTGGAGATCTACCGCTACGATGCCGGTCTGCTCCATACCAAGAGCGTGCTGGTGGATGACGACTTTGCGCTGGTGGGGACGGTCAATCTGGATCGGCGCAGCCTCTGGCTCAACTTCGAGGTGACCCTGCTGGTGGACAACCCCTCGTTCGTGGCCCAGATGACCCGGTTGGTGCAAGGCTATATGGCGGAGGCCACCCCGATGACGCTAGCCAAATGGCAGGCACGCCCCTGGTACAAGAAGGCGATGGAGAACATCTTCTATCTCTTCAGTCCCTTGCTGTGAGGTTGTGGCGAATCGGAAGAATGTTGGGGCGCCATCTGATTGCACTTGCCTCGCCCCGAGTACGCCCCTAGAGTGCAGTGACAACTCCCTGGAGACACATGAATATATGAAAAAGATAGTGGCCCTCGCCGTGGGTGCGGCACTGGTAGGTGGTGGTCTGGCGGCGTGCTGGTACACGGGCAACAGCTTTGACAACATCATGGCGGAGCAGATTGCCAAGGTAGAGCAAGAGACCGGCATCGATATGCAGTGGCAGCCGGGCAGCAGCAACCTCTTCACCCGGGACGGGATCCTGAAGATCGTGGTGACGCCGGAGGAGCTGGCTACCATCGACAGTGAACTGGAGGGCAGTCAGCCCATCGAGCTGCAACTGGTGGTCAAGAGCCGGATCCTGCCGCTCTATATCAAGAGCCACCTCCTGTTCGATACCCATAATGGCACTATGGCGCCGGTCTTTACCGCACTGGGCATGGAGCAGTGGGAGATCGGTCTGGAGTCGGTCACCAGTCTCTGGACCCAGGGCAACAGCAGCCGCTTCTGGGCCAATGAGTTCAAGGTCAAACAGGGGCTGGACGAGTTCCATTTCCTGCCGCTTTCCGGCGAGTTTCACGGCAACCTGGAGGGGAATGGCCACATCACCATGGCCTGGCAAGGGATGACGGTCCACGAAGAGCAGAGCAAGATGGACTTGGTGCTGGCCGATATGAAAGGGAGCGCCGACATTGCCGAGATCAGCGGCGTGCTCCTCTCGCCCCAGAGCGAGATGACCCTCTCGGCCCTCACGGTGCAACTGCCTGACAGCGTCAAGGTCGCCCTGCAAGGGATGACTACCGAGACCCAGCTGACCGGCGATGATGCCCAGACCCTCTCCAGCAGCTATCAGATGAAGATTGCCAAGCTGGATCTGGAGAACGAGACCGACACCCTGGCGGTCACCGACAGCAAGCTGGCGCTCAACCTCAACGGTCTGGATCTGGAAGGGTATCAGGGGTTGCAGGCCGCCGGTGGCAAGGGGGTTGAAGATGCCGCCATCCAGCAGGCGCTGGACAAGATGCTCAAACGTGGCGCGACCCTGGAGCTGGCTGATCTCAGCGCCAGGCTCAACGGTGAGGCGGTGACCATGAAGGGGGATGTGAAGCTGGCATCGACCTCGCTGGAGCAACTGTTCAACAGCGAAGCGGGGATGCAGTCTCTCAGCGGCGTGCTGCATGCCAACCTCAGCGACAAGCTGGGCAAGGCGGTGCCGCAACTGGCCCCCATGCTCGATCAGCTGACCCTGATGGGTTATCTGAAGGCCGACAAGCAAGCGCTGACTTCCGAGCTGAAGCTGGAGAAGGGCGTCGTGACGGTGAACGATCTGCCGCTCTGATATTTGGCATAGAAACAACAACGGCTCCCGCAGGAGCCGTTGTTGTTTCTGGCATTCTCATGCGTGCCGTGTGGGCGAATTACTTGAAGACTACCGTCTTGTTGCCATAGACGAACACCCGCTCGTTCAGCACCAGCTCCAGCGCGCGGCTCAGCACCGATTTCTCCACATCCCGGCCTGCTTTGGCCATGTCGTCCGCACTGAAGGCGTGACCGACGTGGATCACGTCCTGTTCGACGATGGGGCCCTCATCCAGATCGTCAGTCACGAAGTGGGCGGTGGCACCGATCAGCTTGACGCCGCGATCGAACGCCTGCCGGTAGGGGCGGGCACCGATGAAGGCGGGCAGGAAGGAGTGGTGGATGTTGAGGATCTTGCGCGGATAGGCCTCGACGAAGCTCGGGGTCAGCACCCGCATGTACTTGGCCAGGATCACATAGTCAGGCTCATAGCTGTCGATGATGGCGCGTACCTGCTCTTCATGCTCGGTACGGCTCAACTCGTCGTGGCTGACGGTGTGGAACGGAATATTGAACTTGCCGGTGAGCTCGGCCAGGGTGTCGTAGTTGCCGATCACCGCGACGATATCCATATCCAGCGCGCCCGCGTAGTTCTTCATCAGAATGTCGCCGAGGCAGTGGGTCTCCTTGGTCACCAGAATGACGATACGCTTCTTGCCCGCCTTGACCAGACGACGCTGAGCACCGGTGGGCAGGGCATCGTCTAGATCCGCCAGCAGGGTCTCGTCATTAAAGCGCCCCTCCAGCTCGGTACGCATAAAGAAACGGCCGTTCTCGTGATCCACAAACTCATCGTTCTTGATGATGTTGAGCTGATGCTTGTAGCAGATGTTGGTGATCTTGGCGATGAGCCCTTTGGCATCCGGGCAATCCGTGAGCAGTATTTTCTTTTCCATCTCTGTCATTTTCCGTTTGTGGTGTTGGCGCTGCTGTCTGCGCAGGCAGCGTTGTTCAGGCTCTTTTTCGGGCTCTGTTTTTTGTTTTGGGCACTATGCCATAAACCGATCCGCGCCATAAAGAAATTCGCCAGTCACGGCCTCTCGCGCTGGCGAGCGGGCCGCAGAGCGCGATCCCGGGCGCAATGTTGAAACGCTTTTCAGCCAGCGGGGGATTTTGGCTGGTATCTGCAACCGTTTTTCTTTAGGCTGTCTGCGCTTATTCTCAGGGCGGGGTGCAATTCCCCACCGGCGGTATCCCGATTGACTCGGGGAGCCCGCGAGCGCCCGACCCGGCTGATTGCCGGGTCGGGGTCAGCAGATCCGGTGAGATGCCGGAGCCGACGGTCATAGTCCGGATGAAAGAGGATAAGACAGACATTGCCGCGTTGGCCCTTGTGGGCTGGCCGCTGCATGCTCCTCTCTGTCTGCCTTTCCATGCCCTGATTCTGGTCCTTGTCTTGTTTAGGAGTTTTACCATGAATCAGTCTCTACTCAGTGAATTCGGTGATCCCGTTGCCCGTGTCGAAGCGGCCCTGTCTGCCTTGCGTGCCGGAGGCGGCGTGCTGGTGGCCGACGATGAAGATCGGGAGAACGAGGGCGACCTCATTTTCGCCGCCGAATCCATGACCAATGAACAGATGGCACTGATGATCCGCGAGTGCTCCGGCATCGTCTGCCTTTGCCTGCCAGACGAGCGGGTTCGCCAGCTCGAACTGCCGATGATGGTGGAAGCCAACTCCAGCCACTACCAGACAGCCTTCACCGTGACCATCGAAGCGGCGCAGGGTGTCACGACCGGTGTTTCGGCGGCTGATCGCATCACCACCATCCGTGCAGCCATCGCCGATGGCGCCAAACCGGGTGATCTGCACCGCCCGGGTCATGTATTCCCGCTGCGGGCGCGAACCGGTGGGGTGCTTACCCGTCGTGGTCATACCGAAGCGACGGTCGATCTGATGCAGTTGGCCGGTCTCAAACAGTTTGGTGTACTGTGTGAATTGACCAGGGAAGATGGCTCGATGGCACGTCTGCCAGACCTGGTTGCGTTTGGTCGCAAGCACCAGATGCCGGTGCTGACCATCGAGGATCTGGTGCAATATCGTCAATTGTTGTCAGAACAGAGTGCCTGAGCCTCATACGAAATTGTAATAAGGCAAAAATTTGGTTAACCTTTGTCCGTGCCCTCACCACGCGGCACTCATTTTTTAGACGAATCTGGACAAAAACTGTTCATTCAAAAAAAAATGAGGGTTTTAATGCATTTATCTGTGGTGGGGACTATGCAAAGTATGATTTTTTTGTGCCATAATCACGCCGCTTGCTAAACGTCTGGCGAGTTCAAGGGAGCTTTAAAAATGAAAAAATTGTTGTTGGTAGGTGTTGTTGGTCTGTCCGCTCTGCTGGGCGGTTGTGCAAACACCAGCGAACTGGAAACTTCCGTTCAGAATCTGTCTAACAAAGTTGACCAACTGGCTCAAGATGTTAGCGCAGTTCGTGCTGATCAGTCCAAAATCGCTGCTGATGTTGCCGAAGCCAAGCAAGAAGCTATGCGTGCTAACCAGCGCATCGACAACATGGCTACTTCTTACAAGAAGTAATCCATGCGAAAAAAATGGCGCAGTTATGCGCCATTTTTTTTTGCCTGAAATTCACCGTTTCTACACTATTCCCACAGCATCTTCTTCGTACTTGACCCATGAGGTCATGCCGGTCTCCCGGCACTCCCCCATCATTACCAGCCAGTTCGATTCCGATCAGTAGAGCAGACTATAGAGTTTGCGACGGTAACTCTGCGCCGCCGGCGTGCTGCCCATGGTCGCCAGAATATCGAGATAGGTTTTTCTGGCATCGCCGAATGCCAAATCCCGCTTGAGGATCTCCAGCAGCAGTCCCAACGCCTCTTCCTGCCGGCCAGCCTGGTTGTATTGCACCGCCAGCTCCTGAGTCAGGGCAAAATCATCGGGTTGTTCTGCATGGCGGGCTTCCAGCGCACGCAGCTCCGGGCTGTCTGCCGCTTGCAGGGCGAGCGCCAGCCGTGAGCTCAGGGTATGGAAGTGACCATCCTGCGCCACCATCGGGATGGTGCCGAGGCGCTCCTGCGCTTCCTCCAGCAGATTGAGGTCGAGCGCGGCCTGAATGAGCCACAGGCTGATGTCGTGACGCTCTGGGGCCAGTTGGTGTGCCTTGGTCAGATGGGCATAGGCGATGCTGGGCTGCTCGTCAGCCAGTGCCTGTTGCCCCTTGGCCAGCAGTTCTTCCTCTTCTTTGGGGGCGAAGGCAGCGAAATACTGGCGCAGGGTGGCTTCATCCTGCGGCCCTTCGATGATCCCCTGTTCGTCAGGGCGACCCTGATGGAATAGCACCAGCGCGGGCAGGGCGCGCAGACCGAGCTGGCTGGCCAGCGGCTGCAACTGGGGATCGTTCATATCCACCCTGGCCAGGGTGACCTGCTCATTGGCGGATCCAACCAGTGATTCGATCAGCGGTGTCATCCCCTGACACTCCGGCATCTGCGGAGCATGGAAATAGATGACGACCGGCTTCTTCATGGACGCATCGATAAGTTCAGCGTGAAAATTCTGGGGAGTAATGTCGACGATCATGAGTTGGACTCTTCAGAAAGGGTGTTGAGTAACATGGGGTTGAGCGACTGGCAATTCAAGCGCTCATCCAGCCGGTAAAACGTCACGGCGGTTGCCGCTGCAGCAAGACTGAGCCAGCCGCTGACAAAGGGCCAATCCTGTACCTGATAAGAGCTGTCATCGAGCCGGTTGTCGAGTCGCCACCCTTCATCCGGGAGAAACCGTACCTTCTCCAGCCCGGCGGCTATGCCGCCGCCGTGGGCTTTCAGTACCGCCTCCTTGCGTGACCAGAGCCGGTAGAAGGCGCGCTCCTGCTCTTGAGCGGGCAGCGCGCAGAGCCACTCATATTCACTCTGTGCATAAAAGCGGCGGGCCAAGGGGAGGGGATGATGCCGCCGTTTGCCCAGTTCGATATCCACCCCAAGCGGCCCCTGCGGGCAGAGCGCCAACACCAGCCAGCTGCCACTGTGGCTCAGATTGAAATACCAGGCATCATCATGCAGCCGGGGCTTGCCGTGGGGGCCGTTGCAAAATTGCAGGGTGGCGGCGGGGCGTTGCAGCCGCTCGGCCAATAGCTGGCGCAGCAGGGCGCGGCTCACCAGATATTCCTGACGCCGTTCAGGATGGGTCATGGTTTGCCAGATATGCTGCTCATCGGTTGACAGCCCTTCAGGCAATTGAGCGAGTAGTTCCTGGCATACCCTGGCCGGTTTTAACAAAAAAAGATCGGTTTCGATCATGATTTTTCACTTTAAAAAGGTGCTGAAGCAGGGATAAAAGCCAGTTATCTATGAGACCCAAGGCCCTTTTTGCGATTGTATATTGTTTGGGCATGATCACATTAATTATGAAAAATCGTGCATTTACTTGCAAAAATGTGAGCTCGATAGGGATTTTCACTTGCCTCGATAGAATTCTTGGATATAGTCGGGTGCTGTTGCCTTATAAATTGCCTTTTGGGGCCGTATTTTAACAAGATTTACTATTTAGCGGGGATAAAGGATTGCGCCACCTGATGCTACTGCTGGTCGCGCTCGGAATGGTGGGTTGTGCCTCGGCACCCCAACCCGAGGTCGCGAGCAAGATCGAAGTTTCCATGGTTGAACCTGTAATCGAACCGGAAGCTTCCCAGACACCCGATGTGAATGAAATCCTGACAGTATATAAAGAGTGGCGTGGTGTTCCGTACCGGATGGGTGGCAGTAGCCAGCGCGGTATCGATTGTTCCGCCTTTGCCCGTGAAGTGTTCCGCAATGCCGTCGGTGTCGAATTACCCCGTGATACCCGCTCCCAAGTCCACGAAGGGACGCGCGTTTCCAAACAGGATCTGGTCGAAGGCGATCTGGTCTTCTTCAAAATCAATCGTCGTCTCAACCACGTTGGTATTTATGTCGGCAATGGCGAATTCATCCACGCCTCGACTCGCGCCGGTGTGACGCGCTCCAAGCTGGACAGCCAATACTGGCGCAGCAAGTTCTGGCAAGCTCGCCGGATCGATATCTGAGTCAGGCTGGACAAACGGCTCGCAGTACGGACTGTTTTTCCAACCTCACTTGAACCGGGCTCGATAGCCCGGTTTTTTATTGCCCTCGTTTAGACTTTCCCGAGTCAAATCACTATAGTGTGGGCCCGTTTTCTTCGGCAGGCTCAGCATGAAACCCCGCACCCCATCAGCCAGTGGCCCCAAGTCGGGCGACCGCAAATCCGGACTTCACTCCCGTAATCGCCATCAGGCGGGTTACGACTTTGAGGCGCTCTGCCTGCGAACTCCCGAGTTGGCTGCCCACGTCTTTATCAATGACTACGGCACCCGCACCATCGATTTTGCCAATCCTGATGCCGTGAAGACCCTCAACCGCGCCCTGCTGGCCCATCACTACGGGATTGCCCACTGGGACTTGCCCGCCGGTTACCTCTGCCCGCCCATCCCGGGACGGGTGGACTACCTGCACTGGGCGGCCGACCTGTTGGCCGAGAGCGCAGGCCAGCTCCCTACCGGCAAGGGGGTGAGAGTGCTGGATATCGGAGCGGGGGCAAACTGCATCTATCCGCTGCTGGGTGCTCGCGAATATGGCTGGCGTTTTGTGGGATCGGATATCGATCCGGTCTCGGTCAAGGCGGCGACCCTGCTGGCCAGGAGCAACGGGCTCGGCAATCAGATTGAGTGCCGCCTGCAGGGCAACCCCAATCATGTGTTTCGCGGCATCATAGGGCCGAAGGAGCGCTTTGCCCTGACCCTATGCAATCCGCCGTTCCATGCATCGCTGGAGGAGGCGAGCAAGGGGACGGAGCGCAAGCTGCGCAATCTGGGCAAGGAGGTGACAGGGGCGCCCGTGCTCAACTTTGGCGGTCAGAAGGCTGAGCTGTGGTGCGAAGGGGGCGAGGCGGCGTTTCTGGCCAATATGATCGCCCAGAGCAAGGAGTTTGCCAGCCAGTGCCTCTGGTTCAGCTCGCTGGTGTCGAAAAAAGAGAACCTGCCGGGGGCGAAAAAGGCGCTGAGCCGGGTGGGAGCTCGTCAGGTGCGGGTGATCGACATGGCGCAGGGCAACAAGGTGAGCCGGATCCTCGCCTGGTCCTTCCTGGATGAAGAGGGATTGCGTAACGGCTGGTCGAGCGCGCGCTGAACCCCTATCACAAGGCCCGACGAGGGCCTTCTGTCATGATGACCCCGGTGAATTTCCCCCTGCTGGTCGCATATCCGGCAATCGTTTTTCTCATTGGCAGATCGTGCTGGTTTGCATCGTGTAAGTAGTGACTTCCGCCTTGGTACAGGTGTACGCCGAGATTTTTTTGCACTTACAGCTGAAACTTTAATAAAATAGGACTGGTTAGACCTCTTTACAGGCATTGAATCAAATAGGGATCGGTAGATGAAAGTTGTCGATTTTCTGAAGCGCAAGCGCGAAATTCTGGCGCAGCACCCCTTTGAGCTCAAGGATTGGCTCTCTCCGGCGATCCGCGACTACTGGCGTGAGTTTCAGCAAAAGGCACATCTTCATCCTTTGCTGGGACGTGTGCTGGACTTGCAAGCCGAGTCTCAGGACGAACAGCAACAGGATGCAGCAACCGTGGCACAGGTGGCCAACGGTCGCCCCGTCGTGGCTCAGGAGCCAGCTGTGGAGCTGGGGGCTGAGGCTGCTGAGCTCTATGCCACCCTGCAGGCCCGCATCGGTGAAGAGACCCACGTGGGCGAATGGCTCCATGTCAGTCAGCAGATGATCGATCAATTTGCGGCGGTGACCGGGGATCATCAGTGGATCCACACCAATCCGGAGCGTGCGGCCGCCGAGTCGCCCTTCAAGACCACCATCGCTCACGGCTTCCTGACCCTGGCGCTGCTGCCGCAGTTGACCGGCTCGGTCGATGAGGCCGCCCCCGAGTTCCCGACCGCACGCATGGTGGTGAACTTCGGGCTGGATCAGGTGCGTTTCCCGTACCCCATCAAGGTGGACAGCAACATCCGCGCCCGCACCAAGCTGGCTCGGGTCACTCCCATCAAGGGCGGGCTGGAGTTGCTCAAAGAGATCAAGGTGGAGATTGAAGGGATCCGTCGCCCGGGTTGCGTCATCGAGTCGGTGACCCGCATCTACTTCTGAGCCGCCTCATCGGCATAAATGGTGAAACGGGCCCGCTGTCGTGTTCAACGAACAGCGGGCCCGTTTTTTTGCCTGTTTGTTGCCAAGTGTGAGGCGTCAGCCATGGCGCGCCGACTCCAGCTTGATATGACTCACAAAACCGGAGTGGCTGCAGTTAGCCAGCTCTCATTTTGGCGAGATAGCTGCGTGAGGCGATAGCATGTTATGCCACTATTGGCTTCTTACTCCCGATCCTGGAGACAATAGTGCCCATCAATCACAAGATTATTCTGCCGCTACTGCTGAGCCTCGCCATCCTGCTGATCCCGACCCACTGGATCCCGCTGGAGGGGATCACTGTGGTCGAGCAGCGAGTCGTGGCCATTTTCGTGCTGGCCGCCCTCTGCTGGATCCTGGAGCCCATCCCCATCTTCGCCACCTCGGTGCTGATCATCGTGCTGGAGCTGCTGCTGCTCTCGGACAAGGGGATCTGGTTCATGACCGCCGACAAGGCAGAGCCGGGCTTTGGTGAGTTGCTCAAGTCGACCGAGGTGATGGCGACCTTTGCTTCGCCGGTTATCATGCTGTTTCTCGGTGGTTTTTTCCTCGCCATTGCGGCGACCAAATATCATCTGGACGTCAATCTGGCGCGGGTGCTGCTGCGCCCGTTCGGTCAGGATCCCCGGATCGTCATGCTGGGGCTGATGCTGATCACCGCCACCTTCTCGATGTTCATGAGCAATACCGCCACCACAGCCATGATGCTGGCCATCCTCACTCCGGTGCTGGCGGCATTTCCCGACAAGGACCCGGCCAAAATAGGCTTCGTACTGGCCATTCCGCTGGCGGCTAACCTCGGCGGGATCGGCACCCCCATCGGGACCCCGCCCAACGCGGTGGCGCTCAAATATCTGACCGGCGAGCATGCCATCTCGTTCGGCCAGTGGATGGGATTTGCGGTGCCCTTCGTGGTGCTGCTGTTGCTGCTCGGCTGGTTCCTGCTGGGGCGCTTCTTCCCGAGCACCCTCAAGCGGATGGATCTCAAGATTGAGGGGCGCTTTATGCAGACCCCCCGCGCCTGGGTGGTCTACCTGACCTTCATCACCACCATAGTGCTCTGGCTGCTGGGGGATCTGCACGGCATGAGCTCCTACGTGGTCGCCATGATCCCGGTGGCGGTGTTCCTGACCACCGGCATCATCACCAAGGACGATCTGCACAAGATCTCCCTCGACGTGCTCTGGCTGGTATCGGGCGGTATCGCACTCGGGCTGGCGCTGGAGGACTCCGGTCTGGCGGAGCGGCTCATCACCCACATTCCGTTCCACGAGTACTCCACCTTGGCGGTACTGGTCGGGGCCTGTCTGCTGGCGGTGGTGATGGCCAACTTTATGTCCAACACCGCGACCGCCAACTTGTTGCTGCCACTGGTGGCGGCACTGGCGGTCAGCATGCCGGAGCTGGCCGAGTGGGGCGGCAGCCACACCCTGATCCTGGCGGTTACCATCTCGGTCTCGCTCGGGATGTCGCTGCCCATCAGTACCCCGCCCAATGCGCTGGCCCATGCCACCGGTCTGGTGGAGAGCCACCAGATGGTGCGGATCGGCGTCATCATGGGGTTGGTCGGTACCCTGCTGGCAATGGTATGGATCTACCAGATTGCCGCCTGGGGATTGATCTGAGTGTAATGTCGACGAGTTGTGAGTTTGCATCACTCGCATCGCTATTACTGCAATAGAAAGAGGAGCCAAATTGGCTCCTCTTGTTGATCTGCTCGTGACTCAAAAGCTTGCCCCCAGACTAAGCAAGTGGCGCCACTCGCGATCAGATATTTCGGTATCCACCCCGGGATAGTGCAGGGCGCCATTTTGCCACTCCATCTCGCTCGACCAGGAGAGACGCAGATGATCGTTAAAGTAGTAGCGCAGGCCGATGCTGCCGGTGATGTCCTGATCCAGTGTGAGGTAAGGGGACTGTTGCGACAGGTACTTCAGATAGGTGCCTTTACTGAACAACTCAAATCGCTGTTGCCAGAATGACAGTGGTTGGCGGTAATCCCAGCTCAGGCTACCGATGGGGTAGCTGATGATTCTGGAATCGAAAAAGACCAGTCCTGGCCAGCTGTCACTGCGAAAGTAGGCGCGCTGAATGCCGCCCTGTGAAATCAGTTCCAGCCGTTTGTGCTTGTCATTCCAGAAGCGATAACCTGGCCCCGAGCCAAAGTTCAGCTTGAGATAGTTGTCAGCCAGCATGTCATATTCCGCATCGAGCGAGTTGCGTAAAAACCAGTGCTGGTCAAAGAAGTAGTCAAGGGTCGGGTTCAGCTTGTAGTCGTGGCTATCGGTGACGCTGTCGGATGTTTCGTAGGTATATTCCCCGGATAGGCTGTAACGCCAATCCAGATTGGCCAGTTCGGTCACTCCCTTGAAGTTGACGTTGTTGGTACGTTTATCCTTGTGCTTGAGCTTGACGTTGAGATCGCCGCTGCCGCTCCAGAGCCAGGCGTTGCGCTCATTCTGCTCATCCTTGAACAGGGTGATCCCCCCTTTGGCGGTTGCCTTGGGTTTATCCTGCTTCTCCAGACGCCAGCGCTTGATGGCCTCCCGCTTGACGGTCACGGCGCCGGTATAGGGCAGGGCGATACGCACCGACTCATCGCCGATCTCTTCAATGGTGCCGGTCAGACGATCGCCGTTGTTCATCCAGAGAATGTCTTTTGCCCACAGGGGGTGGCAGACCACCATGAGCATGAGAGGCAGGTATTTCATGACGTAAGGCAACTCCGGTATGGTGCAGGTGCTGATGAGTTAACTGCTGATGGGGCGTGGCAGGCCATTTTTGCTCTCCAGCGCCGCAGTCACCTCATCCTGCATCACGTCAGGTGCCCTGATAAAGCTCTCTATGGCCGGTGACAGCACCAGCGGGGCGCCATTTTCAAGCTCTTCTTCGGTGCGGGAGAGCGGGGAGTGCACCTCCAGCCAGCGGCGACCATCCGGCTCGATGGCCACCTTGACCGGTTGATTGATGACCCGCACCGGCGTGCCGATCGGCACAATCTTGAACAGGGCCTCGATATCGTCCGGTCGCAGCCGGATGCAGCCAGCGCTTACCCGCAGGCCAACGCCAAAATCCTTGTTGGTGCCGTGGATCAGATAGTCGCGCTTGCCATAACCAAGGCGCATGGCGAACTTGCCGAGGGGGTTGTCCGGGCCGGGAGGCACCACGGCGGGCAGGGTGATCCCTTTTTGCTCCAGCCAGGATTTGCGCACCATGGGGCCGGGCACCCAGGTCGGGTCGGGATTCTTCTCGATGACGGTGGTGGTCATCTCCGGCGTTTCGCGGCCGATGTCACCAATCCCGATAGGCAGCACAATCACCTCGCTCTTGCCTTTGGGAAAGTAGTAGAGACGCAGCTCCGGCAGATTGATGACGATCCCCTCGCGCGGCACATCGGGCAGCAGCATCTGGGTGGGCAGCGTCAAGCGGGTGCCCGGCTTGGGTAAATAGGGGTCTACACCGGGATTTGCCTCAAGCAGCGCCAAAAAACCAATCTGGGTATGTTTGCCAACCAGCTCAAGATGCTCATCCTGCTGGATGATGTAATCCTCCAGCTCGCCAATGAGGCGGCTTTCGGCCGGCGGCAGCGGGTAGCGCTTGGCCTGCACGGGCGCGGTGCAGAGCAGGGTAGCAGCCAGCAGCAGGGCAAGTGCGGGCGTTAAGGAGAGGGGCATGAGTTTCGGCAATCGCATAAGGATATCCATCAGTTCAATCGGGGCGGCGCATCATCAACAGTGCCGCCAGGATGGCGCGATTGTTCCTCAATCAGCCCATGATTACCAGCTTGCCGCGCACCCGCAACGGTGTGGGGAGACATAGGAAACCGGCCAAAATCGGCCTCTCCCCTATGTTTGACCGCCAAGCGGGAAAACGGCGCAACATGGTGGCGTGCGAGTATCACGACAGGGAGCATGGACCGGTATGTGATCGGGCCCTGCGTCGGGTGGATGCCGTGTGACTGGACGACTGGACGACTGATTCGGCGCAAGGGCTCTATGTGAGGCAAGTCCCCCCTGAATGTGGTCAGCGATGATCACCGTTTAATGAGAACGCACGCCCAGCGTATGGGAAGCGCGAACTTGTCTATTCCAAGCGTCCTGTCACAGTGAGCAGCCAATGCCGCATTGTGAGCCTGCTCCCAGATATCTGATTCAGCCATTTGATATATAACAAATTTTTATTGCATCCTCGGCCCTGCTTGGGTAAAACTCTCTCCCCACGGAGAGATGCCGGAGTGGCCGAACGGGATTGACTCGAAATCAATTGTGGCAGCAATGCCACCCAGGGTTCGAATCCCTGTCTCTCCGCCACATACCAAGCCCAACCTGTTTAGCAGGTTGGGCTTTTTCTTTTGGTGATGTGCTGAGGGACTATCCGGCCGCCTGTGTATCTGTGGTCATCAAGCCGGATGAATGCTGTTGGATGCTCGCCGTGCCCGCCAGGCCTGAATGCGCGCCAGGGTGCCGATGACGAAGACAAAAAAGACCGGTACGAAGAAGATGGCCAGCAGGGTGCCGCTGATCATGCCGCCAAACACGCCGGTGCCGATGGCGTGCTGGGTCTCCGCGCTGGCGCCACTGGCGAGCATCAAGGGCACCACCCCGAGGGTGAAGGCCAGCGAGGTCATCAGAATGGGGCGCAGGCGCAGGCGGGCAGCAGTGACAGCCGCATCAAGCAGCGAGCGCCCTTCACTGTGCAACTGGCGCGCAAACTCCACGATGAGGATGGCATTCTTGGCCGACAGACCGATGATGGTGATCATGCCTACTTTAAAGAAGACGTCGTTGGGCATGCCGCGCAGCATCACGGCCGCGACGGCACCGAGCAGGCCCAGCGGCACCACCAACATCACGGAGAGCGGGATCGACCAGCTTTCATAGAGTGCCGCCAGCACCAGGAAGACCACCAGCGCCGACAACAGCATCAGCAGGGGGGCCTGCTCGGCTGACTGGCGCTCTTGCAACGACTGTCCCGTCCAGGCCAATGCGAAGCCTGGCGGCAATTGCGCCACCAGACGCTCCATCTCCGCCATCGCCGCTCCGCTGGAGATGCCGGGCGCTGCCCCTCCGGCAATACGCACGGCAGGGAAGCCATCGAAGCGCATCATTTGTTGCGGCGATTCGCGCCATTCCGGTGTCACCACCTCCCGCAAGGAGACCATGCCGCCGCTGGCATTGCGCACCCGCAGGCCGAGCACGTCATCGAGCTGCATGCGCGCCGACGCGTCGGCCTGCAGAATGACCTGCTGCATGTGCCCGCCGTTGGGGAAGTCGTTGACGTATAGCGACCCCATTGCGGCCGACAGGGTACTGCTTACGCTGGCGAACGAGAGTCCCATGGCTTCGGCCTTCTGTCGGTTGATCTCGAGGTGAATGCTCTCGCCGGGAGGCAGATTGTCGGGATACACATCACTGACTACCTGGCTTTTGGCGGCCAGTTCCAGCAGTTGTGCCTGAGCGGCCAGCAGCGCGGCATCTCCCCGGTTGGCTCTGTCTTGCAGGAACAGGGTGAAGCCGGAGGCGGTGCCCAGCTCGTCGATGGCGGGCGGCAGCAAGCTCATTACCGTGCCTTCAGGAATATTTGCCATAGCCGCTTGTGCCAGATCTGCCTCTTCGGCGGCCGTGGCGCCATGACGCTGATCCCAATCTTTGAGCATGGTGAAGGCCATGGCCGCATTGGGGCCTGCGCCGGAGAAGCTGAAGCCCTGCACCACCAGGTTGGTGTCCAGCGCCTCGCGAGAGGCGACGTGAGCCTCGAATGCCTTGACCACCTCAAGGGTGCGCTCGCTGGTGGCGCCGGTCGGCAGCTGGATGGAGGTCATGAAGTAGCCCTGATCCTCGTCTGGCAGGAAAGAGGAGGGCAGCTGGGCGGCGGCGATGGCCAGCACGGCGCAGAGGGCGGCAAAGGTTGCCATCATCCGTCCGCTGCGCCCGACCAGCCGGGTTACCCGCGCACCGTAGCCTGCCGTGAACCGCTCGAAACCCCGGTTGAAGGCACCGAAGAAGCCGCGCTTCTCATGATGATCCGGACTGACCGGACGCAGCAGGGTGGCGCAGAGCGCAGGCGTCAGGGTCAGGGCCAGGAAGGCCGAAATCAGGATCGACACCGCCATTGACAGGGTGAACTGCTGGTAGATGACCCCCACTGAGCCGCTGCCAAACGCCATGGGGAGGAACACCGCCGTGAGCACCAGGGTGATGCCGATCACCGCCCCGGTGATCTCCTTCATGGCCTGCGAGGTCGCCTCCCGGGGCGAGAGCCCTCGGGTGGCCATCAGGCGCTCGACGTTCTCCACCACCACGATGGCGTCGTCAACTATGATGCCGATGGCCAGCACCATGCCGAACATGGTGAGAGAGTTGATCGAAAAACCGGCCAGCAGCATCACCGCGAAGGTGCCAAGCAGAGCGATGGGGGCGACGATGGCCGGGATCAGGGTGTAGCGCAGGTTCTGCAGGAAGAGAAACATCACCAGAAACACCAGCACCATGGCTTCCAGCAGGGTGTGGATCACCTTTTCGATGGAGACCTTGACGAAGGGGGCCGAGTCAAACGGGATCGAATAGGCCATGCCCGCCGGCAGGGTGGGAGCGAGCTGGGCGAGACGGGTGCGCACCGCATCTGCGGTACGCACGGCGTTGGCGCCGGGGGAGAGCTGGATGGCGGTGCTGGTGGCAGCCACGCCGTTCTCCCGGTTGGAAAAGGCGTAGGATTGCGCCCCCAGCTCGACCCGGGCGACATCACCCAGCACCAGCTTGGCGCCATCACCACCGGCTCGCAGCACGATGGCGGCGAACGCCTCGGGGGTCGTCAGCTGCCCCTGAACCGTGAGGGGAACCGTCAGGCGTTGCCCCGGCAGGGCGGGTTCATCACCGAGGCGTCCCGGTGCTATCTGGATGTTCTGCTGCTCGATGGCCTGTGCCACCTCGCCGATGGTCAGCCCGTAGGCGGCGAGTTTGGCCGGATCTACCCAGATGCGCATGGCCTGCTCGGCGCCGAACAGTTGCACTCGTCCTACCCCGTCGATGCGGCGCAACTCCTGCACAATATTGCGTGCCATGTAGTCGTTGAGGGCAACCTCATCGAAGCGGCCATCCGGTGAGGTCATGCCGACCATCATCAGAAAGCCGGATGAGGCGGACTCCACCTGCAGGCCGGTTTGCCGCACCGCTTGTGGCAAGCGAGGTTCGACTGCCTTGATGCGGTTTTGCACGTCCATCTGGGCCAGCTCCGGATCGGTGCCCGGCTTGAAGGTGGCGGTGATCTGCGCGCTGCCCGAGGCGTCCACCGACGACTCGAAGTAGAGCAGGTTCTTCACTCCCGACAGCTCGCGCTCGATAAGGCTCACCACCGCATCGTTCAGGGTCTGCGGCGTGGCGCCCGGATAGGCGGCATAGAGGGTCACCGACACCGGCGCCACCGAGGGATAGCGGGAGATGGGGAGCTTGGGGATGGCGATGACCCCTGCCAGCACGATGAACAGGGCGATCACCCAGGCAAACACCGGGCGATGGATAAAAAACTGCGGCATGGATAACTCTCCGATTCAGCGAATGCCACCGTCAGCCGGTTGGCTGACAGCGGGTGGTTGCCAGGGGGAAGCTGTGACCTGAACCCCCGTGGTCAGACGGTCGATCCCTTCGATCACCACCTGTTGCCCGGCACTGAGCCCGGACGCGATGCGGTACTGGCTATTCACCAGTTCAGCGGTGTTGACCGGAACCAGCTGTGCCTGCCCCTGGCCATCCAACACCCACACGCTGGTCTGACCCGATGTGCGAACTACCGCCTGCTGGGGCACGGTCAGGGCGTTGGCATAGCGGGCACGGGGGATGCGCGCCTGCACATAGAGGCCGGGCAACAGGCGCCGCTCAGGGTTATCCACCAGCACCCGCAGCAGCACGTCGCCGGTCCCGGCATCGACCTCGATACCGGAGAAGAGGATGTGCCCCTGCATGCCCAGCGGTGTGCCATTGCTGCCGAGGATCTCCACCGTCAGTTCCGGTGCCATTGAGCCAGCCTGCTGGCGCAGGGATTCCAGCACCGAGGCCGGTTGGCGCACATCGACGTAGACCTGATCAATCTGCTGGATCCGGGCCATGGGGGTGGCATCGGTTGGCGACACCAGAGCCCCTTCACTCACCAGCGCCTGATCGATACGTCCGGCGATGGGGGCCTCCACGCTGGCAAATTGCAGGTTCAGTTGGTGCCGGGCCAGAGTCGCCCTGGCCTGGGCTACATCGGCGGCCGCCTGATCCCGCTGGGAGATCGCATCGTCATAGGTCTGGCGGCTGATGGCGTCGGTGCGCAGCAGTGGCTTCAGGCGGTCAATCTGGATGCGGGCGCGGGCCAGCACCGCCTCGGCCCTTTGCAATGCGGCGGCGGCGCTGTCGACATCGGCCTTGAAGGGGGCTGGGTTTATCTGGAACAGCACAGTGCCTGCGCTGATCTCGGCGCCCTGCTCGAACAGGCGGCGCTGCACGATGCCGCTGATCTGGGCGCGAATGTCGGCGCTGCGCAGTGCCGCCACCCGGGCGGGCAGATCCTCGCTGATGACAAGCTCCCGACCAGTCAGAGTTAGCACCGACACCTGAGGAGGGGCGGGTGCCTCCTGCTCTTGCGGCGCGGCATCGCACCCCGCCAACCCGAATGCGGCAATGACGGCGAGCAGGGCGCCCGCATACCGCTGTTTTACAAACATCATCCACTCACCTCGTTAAACCGTCTCTCCGGTGTGATGTGACCGGAGAGTGCATCGAGCGGCCATTATGGCGAGGGGCTATTGCGAATGATTCGAGGCTTTGTGGAGAATCCATGGAGGCGATGATAAAGTTCAACGCCACCTTTTTTCGAGTCCGACTATGTCCCATCTCAATGCTTCCGCCAGCCCGGCGGGCCAGTCACTGGTACTGATTGCAGAGGATGAAGCCGAGATCGCCGACATCCTCGCCGCTTACCTGCAACGTCATGGCTTGCGCTCCCTGCACGCCGCCGATGGCCGTGAAGCGCTGGCCATGCATCAGGCATTCAAACCCGATCTCCTGCTGCTGGATGTGCAGATGCCGCAACTGGATGGCTGGCAGGTGCTCAGCGAGATCCGGGCGCGTGGCGATACGCCGGTGATCATGCTGACCGCCCTCGATCAGGATCTCGACAAGCTGATGGGGCTGCGCATGGGGGCGGATGACTATGTGGTCAAGCCCTTCAATCCGGCCGAAGTGGTGGCGCGAGTGCAGGCCGTGCTCAGGCGCACCCGGGCCGTAAAGCCTGCCACGGCGAACGTGTTGCGGGTCGGCCAGTTTCAGATCGATCTGGAGAGCCACGAGGCCAGCATTTTCCGCGATGACCAGCAGCAGGTGCTGGAGCTGACCCTGACCGAGTTCAAGTTGCTCGCCTCTTTGATGCGGGCGCCGAAACGGGTGTTCAGCCGCGCCGAACTGCTGACTCACTGCCTGCCGGAGGGGGATACCCAGGAGCGTACGGTGGATAGCCACATCAGCAAGTTGCGCAAAAAACTGGAGACACACGGCATTCAGGGGGTCCCCGCCAGTGTCTGGGGCGTTGGCTATCGCTTCGGGGGCGATGCATGAAATCGGCGCCCGGCCTTCGCAGGCAGATCATCCGCTCTCTGGGCTTGATGACGCTTGGTATCATCTCCCTCGCGGTGATCGGCACCTATGTGTTTTATGGCATCGCCGTGGCGTTTGTGCCGGGCAGCATCTCCGAGACCTGGGTGCCCTCCAGAGTCGAGATGTTATGGATCGGCTCCACCATTCTCATTGCATTGGGGATGGCGCTGTACGTGGCGGTGCGCCTCTCTCGCCGCATCCTGACTCCCCTCAACTCGGTGGCAACCAGCCTGCGTGAGGTAGCCGAGGGCAAACTCGATGCCCGCGTGCCGGAGGATGAGCAGGCGATCGGGGAGACGGCGCAACTGGTGCGCGACTTCAACGCCATGGCCGAGCGGTTGCAGAGCATGACCCGCGAGCGGAAGTTCTGGAATGCTGCCATCGCCCACGAGTTGCGCACTCCCGTCACCATTTTGCGTGGCCGCTTGCAGGGGCTGGCCGAAGGGGTATTTCCGCCAGAGCGTGAGCTCTTCGAGGGGTTGTTGCGTCAGGTGGAGGGATTGACTCACCTGATCGAGGATTTGCGGGTATTGAGCCTCAACGACAGCGGCCATCTGGAGTTGCAGCGGACTGAGGTCAGGCTGGCCGACGAGCTTGCCGTGGTGCTTGAGGCGTTTGCCAACCCTCTGGCGGCGAGCGGATTTGTGTTGCAGCGGGAGCTCGATAGCGAACTTCATGTCTGCTGCGATCTGTTTCGTATCCGTCAGGCTCTGATGGCGCTGTTGGAAAATGCCCAGAAGCACGCGCTGCCGGGCCTGCTGACCGTGCGGCTGTATCGCTCGGAGAGTTTGTGCGTCCTGAGTGTGGAAGATGAGGGGCCTGGCATCAGCGAGGAGGTCGCCGTCTGTATCTTCGATGCGTTTCGTCGGGGAGATCCGTCACGCTCGCGCAAGAGCGGCGGCAGCGGACTCGGACTCGCCGTGGTCAAGGCGATTGCCGAGGCCCACGGCGGCAGCGCGGTTTGCCAAGCTACCGGACGGGGAGGGAGCAGATTCGTGCTCTCCTGGCCCATCTCGGCCATCTCCGGTTGCCCTGAAACCTAGCCTGCGGGCGGCAGGTTCTGATGAAGCTATACAGCTGACAGCTGCCCGCACAGGGGCTTTCGACAAGCGACCGTTATAGGGTTTTCTACCGCTTGTGCCGGGTGAGCAGGAGGGGTTGGGACATGGCTCATTTGGCGCGAAATCATGGTTTTTTGCCGTCAAAAATTGAAACCGTTTTCAGAAATCCTTTTCAACTGTGATCCGCTTCAAAGCTTTTTCGGGCGCCAACCTCTAGCATTGGCTCCACGAATTAGGGGCTAGCGCTCCCGATTTTCCCGCTGTGGGAGGTAACCGGATGATCCGGCTATTTCCTTCGTTACTTTCGACGGTCATCATGGATGGCCGTTTTTTTTTGAGTTATTTCACGGTAAAGGGTCGAGCCGCTGGCGCTTTACCGTTAAAATTCCGCTTTTGCACTTGCCCGTGAGTCTTGATGTCTGCGTCCACCCTCTCTTCGGATAGTTATGCCCTGCTCGCCACCCTGCAATTGCAGCGCGTTGCCAGTACCCGTTTGCTGCAAGAACAACTGGCGATAGGCCATGCCCTGATCGATAAACTGACCCGACTGCAGGATGCGGGGCTGGTCAGATTGCGCGGGGAGCAGCAGTGGAGCCTGACCGCCGAGGGGACGCTGGCGCTGATCCTGGGGGTGCGTGCCGGTCTCTGCCCGGAGCCGGACTGGAGCCGGGTGCCCTCATTGACCGGGCAGGATCTCACCCATGCGGTGGTGCGCGAGCTCTGTCGCGGCAAGGCGGGGGAGGTGCCAACCTATTTCTCGGCCAGCGATCTGTTGACCCTGCTCGATACCCCGGATGCTCACCAGTTGCTGGCTGGCTCCAGCCCCGCCTGGCAGCAACTGCTGCTGGAGCACTTCTCGCTGCAACTGCTGCTCGATGCCCCCTATGAAGAGCGCTGGCCGCTGGCCAATGCGCTGGTGCGCTGCGCCCCCGAGGTGCAGGCCCGGGCCAAAGCGTTCGAGGCGGAGTGGCGCTGGCTCTGCGGGGATGGCGAGAGCACGTTGCCAATCGGCGAGGGTAATGACACCGTGCCCGGCTGGCCATCCCTGCAGGCGCTGGCCCAGCAGAGCCAGCGCGGCCCGCTCGGCGAGCGACTGCTCACCGCGCTGGGTCAGTGGCAGGCAGCCGATGAGGGTGAGGCGGGCCAGTGGCCCCGTTCGTTCAGCGCCCTGCTCTGGCTTGGCTGGTTGCAGCAGGCTGATCCCGTCATTGCCAGCGAACAGCGCAAGAAGTGGCAGCGCAGCCTGACTGGCCAGTTCCCCCTGCTTGCCGATCTGCTCAGCCAGTGGGCGGGCGATCGTCACGGTCAGGCGGTCGGCCTGTTCGATACCCTGCAGCTGCCGGTGGAGGAGCTCCACTGGGGCTATCTCTGGCTCGATCTCTGTGCGCTGGCCCGTCACGGAGCCCAGAGTCCGCAGGTGGCCATGCTGCACAAGTGGGATCTCTCCCATCTGCTCGATGCCGAGCCCCATCATCGCCTGATGGCGTTTTGTCAGGATCTGCTGCGCCTCTTGTTGGGCGAGGGGGCCAAAGGGGCGCCCCTTTGCCAGCTACGCGGCAGTGAAGAGAGTGCGCCAGAGGGCAGTGACGAGCAGGATGATGACGGGGACGAGGATAAAACTGCAGCCTCGGCCAGCTGGCTCAACTGGTTGCAGGGGTTGGGACGCTCCAGCGGCGTACGCAAGCCGCAGGAGCGGCTGGTGTGGTTGCTGCATGCCGAGGGCCCCGAGCTGGAGTGCAAGATCCAGAAGCTGAGCACCAAGGGGGAGTGGACCGCCGGTCGTCGGGTCGATCCGGCCCTGCTCTCCACCCAGTATGCCGCCATGCTCGATGAGCATGACTGGGCGCTGGTCCGCACCCTGCCACGGGTGATGGGTCGGTTGCCGCGGGATGTCTGGGCGCCGCTGGCCGATCACCCCCGGCTGTTCAACGCCAAGGGGCAGAAGCTGCAACTGGCCATCAGCGCCCCCCTGCTGCAGGTGGTCGCCACCGAACAGGGGATGAGTGCGCAGCTCTGCCCCGATGCGGCCGCCCGCGGGGCCCATATCATGCCGCTGGCACAAGATCTGTGGCAGCTGATCCTCACCCCGCAGCCGCTGCTTGACCGCTTGCCTGCGCTCGAATCCATCCCGCTGCTGCCCGCCGAGGGGCTGGCCGAGCTGCAACGCACGCTGGATGCCATTCCCGAGCTGCCCTGGCACAGTCAGGTTGCGGGGCTTAGCGGCAACGCCGAACTGGCTCCCTGGCCGGGCATTCCTTCGGTGCAACTGGATTGGCAGGATGGTCAGCTGTCGGTCAAGTTGGTGACCCGTTTTGACGATCTGCCGCCCCAGCCCCTTGGCAAGGGTGAGCCCATCGTGCGGCAGGGGATCAAGGCGTACCACTACTGGCAACGGGATCTGGCCGCCGAGAAGCTGCAGGCCCAACTGTTGCGCAATCAACTGCCCATCGGCCTGCCCGGCAGCGAGTGGCTGCTGCAGGGGGAACAGGCGTTGGCGCTGGTCAATGCCCTGCCCGAGCTGGTGGATGCCGGTGTGGTCATTCACTGGCATCAGGATAGCGCTCGCCTCAAGAGCCTCGATGAAGCGGCCCTGAGCCTGCGCATCGAGCGGCGGCAGGACTGGTTCCAGGTCGAAGGGGCGCTGGCGCTCGATGAGCACCAGATCCTCGACCTGCGCCTTATTCTGCGCCAGATGACCCCGGGCCAGCGCACCGTGCAGCTCGACGAGAAGACCAGCCTGATGCTGAGCGACAAGCTGGTGGAACGGCTCACCATGCTGGGGGCCATGCTCGATGAAGAGCAGCGCATCAACAACAAGCTGGCCTATCCGCTCACCCGTCTGCTCTCTGTTATCACCACCGAAGGGGACACGGCGTGGCAATCCCTGCAGCAGGAGTGGCAACAGGAGGTCGAGTGTCCGGATGAGTTGCTCACCGGCCTGCGGGACTATCAGAAAGAGGGGGTGCGCTGGCTGGCGACCCTGGCCCATCACGGTTTTGGTGCCTGTCTGGCCGATGACATGGGTCTGGGCAAGACGCTGCAGGCACTCATCGTGCTGCGGATGCGCCAGCACCTTGGCCCGGCGCTGGTGGTGGTGCCCAAGTCAGTGGTCACCAACTGGCAGGAGGAGGTGGCCCGTTTCGCCCCCGAGCTGGATGTGGTGGTGTTCGAGAACCCGGCCGAGCGGGAGGGGATCATTCGCGAGGCCAAGGCCGGTCAGGTGATCCTCATCAACTACGGCATGCTCGGCAGTCTGGCGGAGGCGCTCAAGTCCCGCCGTTGGTCCAGCATGGTGCTCGATGAGGCGCAGCAGATCAAAAACGCCGGCACCCAGCGTGCCAAGCTGTTGTTCCAGCTGGAAGGGGATTTTCGCCTCGCCCTCTCCGGCACCCCCATCGAAAACCACCTGGGGGAGCTGTGGAGCCTGTTTACCTTTATCAACCCGGGGCTGCTCGGCAGCCTTGGCGAGTTCAAGCGTCGCTTTGGCAAGGCGGTCAAGGATCCCCAGCACATGGCGCTGCTGCGGGCGGTGATCAGCCCCTTCATCCTGCGCCGTCTCAAGCAGCAGGTGCTGACCGAGCTACCGGACAAGACCGAGATCATCCATCACATCAGCCTCTCCCCCGAAGAGCGCCAGCTCTACGAGGCGACCCGGCGCGAAGTGGTGCAGCAGGTGCAAAGCGCCGATGGCCGCGCTCTGATGCATGTGCTGAGTGGCCTGACCCGGCTGCGCCGCCTCTGCTGCTCGCCGGAGCTGGTGATGCCCGAGTGGTCACAAACCAGCAGCAAGCTGGACGAGGCGATGGCGCTGCTGGAAGAGGCGATCGACGGCGGTCATCGGGTGCTGGTGTTCAGCCAGTTCGTCGATCTGCTGAGCCTGCTGCGCGCCCGCATCGAGCAGAAATCCTGGGATTACTGCTATCTGGATGGCGGCTGCTCCGCCAAATCCCGTCAGGACTCCATCCTGCGTTTTCGTCATGAAGCGGTGCCGCTGTTTCTCATCAGCCTCAAGGCGGGGGGCACCGGCCTCAACCTGACCCAGGCAGATACTGTACTGCACCTCGATCCCTGGTGGAACCCGGCGGTGGAAGATCAGGCGAGCGATCGGGCCCACCGGATGGGGCAGACCCAGCCGGTGACAGTGTACCGGCTGGTGTGCGAGCAGACGGTGGAGGAGAAGATTGTCGCCCTGCACGACGAGAAGCGGGCGCTGGCCGATGGCCTGCTGAGCGGCCAGTCCGAGGTGCGCGGGTTGGACGTAGAGAGCCTGCGGGCCCTGCTGATGGGCTGATTGGCGACACTGCCTTCCATACCGACTACCGATACAGAAAAGGGGAGAACATCCAGAGATGTTCTCCCCTTTCTTATTTGGGGTGCTGATGCGGGATACTTCGTTTATCGCGGCAAGGCGGCCCGGTTATCCCTGAGCCAGCTATCCCTGATCCAGTCACCCCCGATAGAGATAGAGGTGCAGCCGCTCGATGATGGGCTCGCCGCCAATCTTGCGATCCCGCCGCGCCTGCCGGCTCTTGGGGGGATAGTTGCCCAGATGGGTAACCGCAGGCGGGGTATCGGAGCAGAGCAACAGCGGCAGGCTCGCCTTGATCTGCTGCTTGCGCGGGGTGCGCTCCAGCCAGAGCAGGTTGATCATCGGGTGGGTCTTGACCGGGCGGCGGATCCGCAGCTCGGCATCGGCGGGCAGGCGGCGAATGTCGTAGACCTCCTGATCCACCATCTTGCTCCACTCCTCGTTGTTGGAGAGGGCCGGTATGTAGCGGCGGCTGCGCTCCAGCATCTCCAGCACCTGCTCGCGACTGAGGCGATTGATGGTCTGCTTGTCGGCCCAGGTAAAGCCGAGGGATTGCAGCTCCCCTGCCAGCAGGGTCAGCTTGCGGTAGACCTGCAAGGTGATCACCCCGGGCAGGGCGGTATGTACCAGCTCGAACTTCTCGTCCCGCCCGCCTGCCTGCTGCACCAGTGCCTTGAAATCGAGTTTGTGCTGGTTGATTTGGTCGATCAGCGGTTGCAGCAAGGGGGCGGCGGCGGCAGGAAAGCGCAACCAGCCGGGCAGCCGGTGAGTCGCCTTGGTGGAGCAGCCTGGGCGGGCGTTGTGGTCTCGATAGGCGGCGAGGGTGGCCGCCAGCGCGGCTTCACCGTTGAGATAGCCCACCTCAATTTGCTCGATCGGGTCGTGCTCTTCCCCCTGCGCAACCGGAGGGAGGGGATAGACATGGGCCTCCTGCAGCTCGAGCTGGCCAAGCAGATCGGCCAGCTGGTTGAGAGAGGCTTCAATGGCGGCCATCTGTTGACGCAGGGCGGCGGTCGGGGTAAAGGTATCCATCGATGATCCTGTGGTCTGACCCGCTGTTGACGACATCAGGTATGACATCGCTGCGGGTAGCAAAACTACTGTATAAATAAACATACCAGCATGCGGTTGGAGTGCCAAGAGGCACTTTGAGGAGGGGGCAATGTGCGCCTCTGAATAGGGATGTGGTGATGGTTTTATTTATGTTTCAGGGTGTTAAATAAAGATCGCAATAAGATCATTAAATTAACAATTACGTGTAACTCCGCTGTTGCCAGCTGTTCACACCTTGTCCATCCCTGCATATATAAAGCAGTAAAATGCATATATAGATGGGTGCCATGCAGCACAATATGCTGTGCGACTCTGCTGGCCAACCGCTAAAATAATTATTTGTTTAAAATCAAAGAGTTGAAATCAAATTCTGCCGTTTTTAGACATTAGATTTACTAATGTAACGTATCAAAATTCGTCAATTGAGTCGGTCTGACTCCCTGACTAAGCTTTGCGCATCAAATAAAGCCCAGTGCGTAAACAAATATTCAGAGGAGCCACATCATGGCCAACATGACTTATACCGAAGCCGGTTACCAGCATTCCAGCCAATTGAATCTGGTTGCTCGCGTTAAAATGACCGTTCTGACCTGGCTGGAGCGCAGCCGCAGCCGTCGCCAGCTCTCCGAACTGCCCGAGTACCTGCTCAAAGACATCGGCCTGAACGAAGCTGACCGTTATCAAGAGACCACCAAGCCGTTCTGGCGTGGTTGATCAGCCGGGCATGGATGCCTTGTTTTCTGCTGAGTCGTTTGCTGTTCTGCCCCTGTGGCGCCCGGCCGCCATGTCTGTCATTGTCTGTTTTATCTCCCCCCGCTTTACGTTGATCCTTTTTCCTATCCTCTTTATTCCATATCGCTACCGTCATTGCTGTCATCGTTCGATTGTTATCACACTTGTATCGTTAATGTTTGAATTTGTTTAAAAAACGATTTTAAGCCGTGATGCCTTGCGTATAATCCGGCCATAGTGTTCCAGCGCAAGAGGGTGAGACGGATGATTCCCCAGCACGATTTTTTGGCCATGACCCGCAGCCATGAGTGGCAGCTCGATCCCTTTGAATTTGCCCTGCCCGATGGTGCGCGGGTCAGCGTCTGGGATACGGGCGTGCTCTGTCTGGAGCCTGCCAGTGGCGCGGGCGGCCAGCCGGGAGGACGCAAGGATATCGTCCTCTCCTGCGGTATTCACGGCAACGAGACCGCTCCCATCGAGATCTGCAACCAGCTGCTGAGTCGTCTGCTCTCAGGCGAGCTGAGCGCCCGTCATCGGGTGCTGTTCCTGTTTGGCAATCCGGCTGCTATGAATCTGGGGCTGCGGGAGGTGGAGGAGAACATGAACCGGCTCTTCTCCGGAGCACACAGCAAGGGGGAGGGGCTCTGCAATCGGGAGCGGATCCGCGCCATGCGCCTTGAGCAGTATGTGAGCCGCTTCTTTGCCAATCCGGCTCGTCCCCGTTACCACTACGATCTGCACACCGCCATTCGCGGTTCGCGCTACGAGAAGTTTGCCGTCTACCCCTTCCCCCACGAGCGGCCCCACTGCCGCGAGCAGGTGCAGTTCCTTGGCGCCTGCGGGGTGCGTACTATTCTGCTCTCCGCCAGCCCGACCACGACCTTCAGCTACTACAGCTCCCGCCAGCATGGTGCCCACGCCTTTACGGTGGAGTTGGGCAAGGTGCGCCCGTTTGGCGAGAACGATATGACCCGCTTTATCGAAACCCGCCAAGCGCTGCAGGAGCTGGTCACTCAGGATGAGGTGGTGCTGGAGCCGTGGCGGGCGGATGATTTCACCCTGTTTGCCATCGATCGGGTGATCACCAAAAAATCGGCGGACTTTCGCTTCCTGTTCGCCAGCGATGTGGACAACTTCACCGAATTCCCCCAAGGGTTCGTGCTGGCCGAGGATGGCGAGCTGCGCTACACGGTCGAGAAGCCGCGTGAGGCGGTGGTCTTCCCCAATGCCAATGTGGCGATCGGTCAGCGCACCGTGCTGATGGTGGTGCCGACAAGGCTCTGGGAATAGCGGTGATAGTTTTGCCTGCAGAGCGGTGATGTATCCGCAGGTGGCGCCAAGCCATTGTTTTAGTGGGCGGCTCAGACACAGCAGCGGTTAGCCGCAGTAATAAAAAACGGGGCCAGTCAGATGACTGGCCCCGTTTTTTATCGGGTTCAAGCGGTGAGGCTTAGCTGTTGTTCTTCACAAACAGGGTCAGCTCCTGACCAGGCTTGAGGTAATCCCCTTTATCCAGCTGATTCCAGCGCATCACATCGTTGATGGCCACCTGGAAGCGAGCCGCGATGGAGGAGATGGAGTCGCCACGGCGAACCTGATACACCATCGATTTGTCGCTCTTCTTCCCTTGCTTGGGATAGACCACCAGCTTCATGCCTGGTTTGAGCGCCGACTTGGCATTCAGACCATTCCACTTGGCGAGTTCTTCGTGGGAGACGCCGTGTGCCTGGCTGATGCTCCACAGGTTGTCACCCGAGCGCACCTTGTAACTGACTTTGGCCTTCTGGCTGCTGCCACGGCTTGCCAGCTGTTGCGGTTTGCTGGCGGAGCTGGCCTTGCTGCTGACCTGACCGTGGGTCGGGATCACCAGTTGCTGACCGCGACGCAGGTTGTTGCTGCGCAGATTGTTGGCCATCTTCAGCTCGTTCACGCTGACGCCATGATTCTGGGCGATGCGCGACAGGGTATCGCCACTGGTGACCTGATAGGAGCGGGTACGAATACGCTCGCTCTTGGGCAGATCGGCCAGTGCCAGCTCCAGGGTATCGGCATACTCTACCGGTACCAGCAGGCGGTAAGGGCCACGGGGCGACATCACACCACGGCTCAGGGCCGGATTGACCTCCTTGAGCTGTGAGGTGCGCAGACCTGCCAGTTGGGCGGCCACATTCAGATCGAGCTGGCTGCCGGTCTCTACCACCCGCAGCTTGGGCTCGTTGGCGAGCACCGGCAGCGTGACGTTGTACTTGTCCGCATTGCTGATCATGTCCGCCATGGCGAGGATCTTCGGCACATACATCCGGGTTTCGCGGGGCAGATCGAGCGACCAGTAGTCAGTCGGTTTGCCGGCACGCTGATTGCGCTGGATAGCGTTGCGCACCCGACCTTCACCGGCATTGTAGGCGGCCAGCGTTTGCAGCCAGTCGCCGTCAAAGAAGCGGTTCAGGTACTCCAGATAATCGAGCGCCGCATTGGTGGAGGCCAGCACATCGCGCCGTCCGTCATACCAGTTGTCGTGGCGCAGACCGAAGTTCTTGCCTGTGGCGGGGACAAACTGCCAGAGTCCAACCGCATTGCTGCGGGATCGGGCATGAGGATCAAACATGCTCTCGATCATCGGGACAGTAATAAGCTCCATTGGCAGCTCACGCCGTTCTATCTCCTCTACCATCAGATAGAGGTAGGGTTCAGCCCGGCTGGCAATGGTCGCCAGATGCTTATCATTACGCAACAGCCACTCTCGTTGTTGGCGGATGCGGGCATTATCCGGGGTTTCCAGCTGCATATCATCGCTGATGCGCACCCACAGATTGTCCGTATCTTCCATTTCGTCCAGCTGTTCATCGCCAAACAGGAAATGGGAAGAGTGTTTTTTATGCGCTTTTTTCTTGACCTGGGGGGACTTGATCGGCTCGATTGCCGTTAGCGCCCGGTCATCCTGATGGCTCAGGTTTTGGCAGCCGCTGAGCAACAGCGCTGCCAATAAGGCCGTTCGTACCTTCATCTCGTTCCGGTCATTTTTAGGAAAAACAGCCCGCATCATAAGGGGCAATGGCCCCCTGATCAAGGTTTGTTCAAAAAACGTCCTTCCACTGGCGCAGGATGGTGAAGGTATCTACCGGATTTTCCACGCATTTTAGCCCGTGATTTTCAGCAGAAAATTTCACTGAATCCTGCTCGCAGCGCAGAAAAATGTTGAAAGTGCGTTCATCCCCCAACCGGGTTGGCAGGCTTGGCAGCCCTTGTTGCCGCAGTTTGCTGATCAGCCCGATCTGGCGGCGGATCGCCGGGTTGTCCGGCTCGACCGCATAGGCAAAGCGCAGGTTGGAGAGGGTGTACTCGTGGGCACAATAAATGAGGGTCTCATCGGGCAGGGCGGCGAGTCGTTGCAGCGAGTGGTACATCTGCTCCGGCGTCCCTTCAAACAGGCGGCCACAACCGGCCGAGAAGAGGGTATCGCCACAAAACAGCATGCCGTTGCCATGGTAGGCGATGTGGCCGCGGGTGTGACCGGGCACATGGATCACCTCGAGGGCGAGGCCGTGCCAGTTGATCTGATCGCCATCTTCCAGCCACTGACCGTGGTGATCCGGCATCGGGTCAAGTTTGGGGCCATAAAGCCGGGCGTGGGGGAAGTGGGTAAGCAGGTCGGTGACGCCCCCCACATGGTCGTGATGGTGATGGGTCAGCAGGATGGCGTCGAGCACCAGCCCCAATGCCTCGAGCCGCTCCAGCACGGGGGCGGCATCGCCAGGATCGACCACCAGACAGTGATTTTCGTGGCGGATCAACCAGATGTAGTTGTCATTAAAGGCTGGAACTGTGATCACTGGATACATGAGTCTGCTTCTCTTTAGGGAGGGTATCTTATATAACAGGATGGCGTTCGAAACCCCGAGTTGAGCCCTATTATGCAGGTGGCACGTACCGAACAACAAATCGAGATCCCGACCAGCTGGTCTGCATTGCCTATGGGGGACTGGGTGGCGGCCGAGATCCAGGAGCGGCTCGACAACTGGTGCCCCAATCTGTTTGGCTATCATCTGCTGAAAATTGGCGCCCTGAGCGCCGAACTCTCTTGCAAACGCTCCTCCATCCGTCACCAGATCGGGGTTGCCCCCGGTGGACGGCTGCTCGACATTTATGGCGATCCCCTCGATCTGCCGGTACGCACCGGCAGCGTCGATGCCTGCTTGCTGGCCCACTGCCTCGATTTCTCTGCCGATCCCCATCAGGTGCTGCGCGAGGCCGAAAGGGTACTGACCGACGATGGTTGGCTGATCATCAGCGGCTACAACCCCTTGAGCCTGGTTGGGATCGGTCATTGTGTGCCGTTCTTGCGGCGCAGAATGCCCTGGTCGGCACGGATGTTTACCCCGGGAAGGGTGACGGACTGGCTGCATCTGCTGGGATGCGAAGTGATGTTCGACGAGCGTTTTGGCTACTCGTTTATGGGGAAACAGAGTTGGCACAGCTGGTGGCAGGAAAGCATCGGGCGGGATTACTGCAGAGTGTTTGCGTCGGTCTATGTGATTGCGGCCCGTAAACGGCGCTTTCCACTGATCCCGGTGCGGCGGCGCTGGCAACTGCCCAAATCCCTCGCCACACCGGGAATGGCCCGTCAGGGCTGGTAGCCGGTATCCTCGGCCAGATCCTTGCCGCAGGCGGCATCTCTGGCCAGTTCGTCGCACCGTTCGTTCTCCGGGTGGCCGGAGTGACCCTTGACCCAGAGCCACTCAATCTGATGGCGAGCCACTTCCGCATCCAGCTCCTTCCAGAGATCGACGTTCTTGACCGGCTGACGGTTGGCGGTCATCCACCCTTTCTTCTTCCAGCCGATGATCCACTGGGTGATCCCCTGACGGACATACTGGCTGTCGGTAGTGAGGCGCACCTTGCACGGTTCGTTGAGGGTGCGCAGGCCCATAATGGCGGCCATCAGCTCCATCCGGTTATTGGTGGTTAACTTGAATCCGGCGGAAATCTCTTTGCGGTGGGTGCCGTAGACCATCACGGCTCCGTAACCACCCGGGCCCGGATTGCCGAGGCAGGAGCCGTCGGTATAGACATCAATCTGTTTTAACATGAGCAATCAATCTGTTTTAGCATGAGGCTTGGGGTAAACTAGCGAGTAAGTAAAGCCGAAGTTTGACATAGATTGGATCATGAACACACCCCAACTGAATCGCCAGATCATTCTGGATACTGAAACCACAGGTATGAATACGGCAGGCGGCCCTGTCTATCTGGGTCACCGCATTATCGAAATCGGCTGTGTGGAGGTGATCAACCGCAAGCTGACCGGTAACCACTATCACGTCTATATCAAGCCCGATCGTCTGGTCGACCCGGAAGCAATCCAGGTGCACGGTATCACCGACGAGTTCCTGCGCGACAAGCCATCGTTCAGCCAGATCGCCGACGAGTTCATCGAATTCATCCGCGGTGCCGAACTGATCGCCCACAACGCGCCGTTTGACGTGAGCTTCATGGACTACGAGTTCAGCAAGCTCGGTCTCGGCTTCAAGACCGCCGATATCTGCTCCATCACCGATACCCTGGCGATGGCGCGGGATCTCTTCCCCGGCAAGCGCAACAACCTGGATGTGCTCTGCGATCGCTATGGCATAGACAACTCCCACCGTACCCTGCACGGGGCCTTGCTCGATGCGGAGATCCTGGCAGATGTCTACCTGCTGATGACCGGTGGCCAGACCAAACTCAATCTGGCCAGTGAAAGCAACGAAAACGAAAGTAATCAGGACACCAGCATTCGCCGGCTGGAGAGCAATCGGCCCGCCCTCAAGGTGGTGCGCGCCAGCGCCGAGGTAGAGGCCCTGCACGAGGCGAGGCTGGATCTGGTGCAGAAAAAGGGAGGAAGTTGTCTGTGGCGGCAATGAGCAAGTGGTGTGCCGGTCTGCTGTTGTTGCTCTCGCTGGGCGCGTCGGCGACCGAGGTGTTTGCTCCCTCCGATATCCCGCTGCTGGATAACCGCTTTCGCATCGATTACGGGGTGAAGGAGATCACCTTCATCGTCAAGCGCAAGCCGGGCACCCCGTCGGTGATCCTGGTTCGTCCCGATGGCAGCAAGCTCTACGTGGGCAAGGTCAAACCCGCCGAGGTGGGTTGGCTGGCACTGCCGGAGCACGATCTCATTACCCTGCGCAATCCCATGCCGGGTCCCTGGCAGGCAATTGGCGAGGTGGACCCCGACAACCGGGTGCGCATCCTCTCCGATATCCGGCTCGATATCGCCGCCCTGCCGATGCAGCTCTATCAGGGGGAGGTGGTCAAGCTCAAGGCGTGGTTGCTGATCAATGGCCAGCCGCCGAAAGATAAATACTATCTCTCTGACCTTGGCATGACCGTCAAGCTGCAATCCTTTAGCGATGCCAGCCAGCAAAAGGTCGTGCTGGATCAGGTGCTCGGCCACTATCGCGATGACGGCAAGGGTCTCGACGAAGTGCCGGGTGACGGTATCATGACCGCGGAAGTGACGCTGCAGGATATACCCGGTGGCAAGTACCGCGCCATGTTCAGTACCGGTAATCAGGTGTTTGTCCGCGCCCGTTATCAGGATGTACTGCTCTACCCCTATCCGTTCAGTTATAACCTGGCGCCGCCTTCGGAAGAGCTGGGTGCCAAGTTGTCGCTGCTGATCGACCGTGATGAGCTGGATCCCGCCTCCGTGGTGATCAAGGGGAGTGTGACCAGCAATGTGGGCGGCCTCTACGAGTTCAGCGAGACCGCCAGTGAGCCCAAGCTTGATATCGATCTCTCCATCATCAAGGAGGTCGGTCAGCATGTGGTGAAAGCAACCCTCTATGGCACCACTCGCCTCGGCCGCGAGCTGAAAATCGAGTTGCCGGTCAAAACCTTCAATATCTTCCCGCCGCCTCCCCCTCCCGTAGAGGTGGTATCGGCTGCCGCACCGGCATCCAGTGCCGAGTCAACCCATGAGGCTCCGGCACAGGAGATGGGCTGGCTGATCTGGGTATTGGCGGGTGGTGGCGTGCTGTTGGTGATGCTGGGTGGTGTCGGTTTTGTGGTGATGCAAAAACGGCGAGCCTTCAAACGCGCATTGGCGGCGGCACAGGCCGAAAGTCAGCAGTCCGGGCAGCCGGCAGCCAAGCTGGATCTCAACCTGCCGGAGCAGTAACCGTCGCTCTGCAGTGGCGTGATGCCAGATATAAAAAACCGCCCTGATTAAGCAGAGCGGTTTTTTTGAGTTCATAAACGGAACAAACCGGATATCAGTGTTCGCCGATATAGACATCCTTGTTCTGCTCGCGGATCTCGAGGAACTTGTCCAGATTGGCCAGCATCAGCTCGACCAGCTGGGGGTCGAAGTGCTGACCCTTCTCCTCCTCAATCAGCGCCAGCACCTTGTCCAGTGGCCACGCCTTCTTGTAACAGCGATCCGAGCCGAGGGCATCGAACACGTCAGCCAGTGCCACGATCCGTCCCTCCAGCGGAATATCCATTCCCTTCAGGCCACGAGGATAGCCACTGCCATTCCACTTCTCATGGTGATTGCCGGCGATGGTGGCGCCAATCTGGAACAGCGCCAGATCGCTGCCTGAGAGCATATCCTGCCCGAGCTGGGCGTGGGTTTTCATGATCTCCCACTCTTCCGGGGTCAGCTTGCCCGGCTTGTGCAGGATGGCATCGGGAATACCGACCTTGCCAATGTCGTGCAGTGGTGAGGCTCTTTTGATCAGCTCGCTCTGCTCTTCACTCATCCCCAGCAGCAGGCAGAACTGCTCGGTATAGAGCGCGACCCGCTTGACGTGCAGCCCCGACTCTTTCGAGCGGGTTTCGACCAGTTCGCCGATGCGGTAGATGATCTCCCGCTGATTGTCGGCGATCACCTCGTTCAGCCGGATATTTTCCAGCGCCACTATGATGTTTTCGGTAAACAGGGTCAGCAGACTGGTATCGATCTGACTGAGTTGACGAGTGGTCTCGATATGGAACAGCAGATGGTGGCGCTGATTCTGGCAGTAGAGCACCATCTGATTGGTGCCGTACACATTGCTGCATTTGCCCATGGCCTGGCGCAAGATCTCCGGCGCCTCGGTGAGACGAATGGCAGGGTGACCGGGTAGCAATGGCTCCAGCAGTTGATCCTTCACCTCGTAGGCGTATTGCCTGACGTCGTAGATCTGGGTCTCCCCCAGATGGAGCAGGGCACTCAGCTGCTCCTGGGCCCCTTCGACAAACTGGCGCAGGGCCCGCTTCTCAAAGATCCCCTTGGAGGCTTCGATGACTTTTTCCAGCCCCTGACGGTTGCTCTCCAGGGTGCGGATATCCCGATAGGAGCGCAGGCTGGCCCGCAGCAGGGTACGCAGCTTCTGGGAGGTGAGCTCGGTCTTATCCTTGTAGTCGTTGATGTCGTAGTTGGTGACCACGTCATCTTCCGGCGCCTGGCCGGGCTGGCCGGTACGCAGCACGATGCGCACCATCTTGTTTTGCAGCTCTTCACGGACATATTTGACGACATCGAGGCCCGCGTGGTCGACCTCCATCACCACGTCCAGCAGCAGCAGCGCGACATCAGGGGTGATGGCCAGCAGCTTCTTTGCCTCTGCAGCGGAATAGGCATGCAGAAAGTCAATGGGGCGATTGTCAAACTCGAATTTGTTCAAGGTGATTTTGGTGATGCGATGCACTTCGGGCTCATCGTCAACAATCATCACCTTCCAGCCCGCTTGTTGCGTGTCGGGAAGGGCGAGATCATCATCATCAATAATCAGGATTTGGTCATCCATCATACAATCCTGTTTGGCATCCTGTGCTTACACTTAACCATCCCCTCATATGAGCGAGGCGTGGCGCGGCTTCTGAGGTATGATCGCCATCCTTGACCAGCTAATACCC
>NZ_JAPDBM010000045.1:0-42391 GCF_027705265.1 Aeromonas sp. QDB11
CAGGCAAGGGGCAACAGTGGATCAAGGGATGATCGTCTCACTTTTTCCTGTCAATGCCATCTGGGTGAACAGTTACCCCTCAAGGATCTCTCATTCATTGGCGATCCGGATGATTTTTCGCCAGAGCCAGGCGATTTCCCCACCTTTAGTGGCCAGAAAAACCTAGCGTGTACCAGCGCTTTCACCCCTGCACCCGGTAATTACAAGAATGCCTCCTGGGGCAGCGACAACTGCCTAGCCACCCTGCAATCAGGGCAGATCTATCGCTTCAACACCCTGTCGCTTTCCGACGGGGCCGTGCTCAACCTCAACGGTGCGACCGTCTATGCCAAGACGGTGCTGGTCACGGGGAACTCGGATGGCATCAAGGGGAGTGGCAACCTCCACGTCAATGAGCTGACGGTCTCCGGCAACGGCAAGCTCTCCGGTGCGAACGTCACCGTTTATGACAACCTGGCGCTGTCGACCAGCTCGATTGGCAACGTCACGGCCCGCTTTCAGCCCCACTATGCCAAAGCGGTCTCCCTGAGCGGGCAGAGCCAGATGCCCATGGCGGCGGGGGACTGGGCCATCAGGGAACTGACGGTCGAGGACAACAGCGTCATGACGCTGGAGGGACAGAGTACCCTCAGTGTCTACGAGTTAGAGATGAAGGGGCAGGGCAAGATCACGGCCGCGGGCAGTCGCGGCGATCTGACCCTCAAACTGCATCAGACCCTGGAGGTGAGCGACAACGGCGTCATCAATGGCTATCTGCAGGCCAGTTACGTCAAGACCTTCAAGCATCAGAGTACGTCTGACATCCGGCTCTACTTCCGTGGCGGCAGCCACTGGATCGACAAGTTGGAGCTTGGCAGCAACGACAAGCTGATCTTCGATACCGGTTTCGCCACCCAGCTCTACCTCAAGAGTGACCTGATCCTGAGCGACCAGATGGAGGTCAATGCTGGGGGCATGGCCAACGACCTTATGTTCTACCACTTTGGCAAGGTCACCATGAGCAGCAATGCCAAGCTCAACGCCATTCTGTATGTGATTGCGGGCGATCTGGCCATGAGCGGACAGGCCCAGCTTACGGGGGCCGTGTCGGCGGTGAATGTCACCATGACGAACAACAGCATGGTCATCCATGAGCCCTTCACCGGTGACTGGCCCGGTATCTGTGAAGAGGATCTGCCCTGCTTCAGCGACGACTTCTCCGCCAGCGCTCTCAGCAACAACTGGGTGGTGGCCCGCAGCAGCGGCAATTTTACCCCCGCCATCGTCAATGGCAGGCTCGGCATGACCGAGGCCAGCACCCGGCAATCCACCTCGGCCACCTATCAGCGGCTTTTCCCCGCTGCCAACAACTTGGTGACCATAGAATTCGACCAGTATTCCCACGGCGGCAACGGGGCGGACGGCATGGCGGTGGTGCTCTCGGATGCTAGGGTGACCCCCCAGCCTGGCGCCTTCGGTGGGCCCCTCGGATATGGTTTCAAGACGGGGGTCAATGGCTTTGCCGGTGGCTGGCTCGGGGTGGGAATAGATGAGTACGGCAACTTCTCCGGCGAAGGTGGGGCGACCAACAAGGGGCGGCGCAAGCAGTCCGTGGTAGTGCGTGGCTCGGGCTCGGGCACCAGCGGCTACAACTATCTCAAAGGGACTTGCAAAGATGGTGCTGACAACGCCAACGGCGACTGCCTCTCGCCAACCGTGGACAGCGGCTCGGACAGCAATCGCCCTCACCGTTATCGACTGACCATAGACTCGCGCATCGGCGGCCAGTCCATGGTCAAGGTGGAGCGCAACACAGAGGGCGGCTACAGCACCCTAATCGACAGCTTCAATGCAGCCACCCAGAGCGGCCAGGCGGCCATTCCCGAGAATCTGCTATTGTCGCTGACCGGTTCGACCGGGGATGCGACCAACGCCCACCAGATCGACAACGTCCGTATCTGCGCCCTCAACTCCAGCCCGGTGGGCACCCAGATCGATCACTTCGAGTTCGATCACTCAGGCCAAGCCCTGACCTGCACCCCCGAGACCATGACCATACGGGCCTGCGCCAACGCCAGTTGCAGCCAGCTGTTTACGGATCCGGTAAGCGCCGCCCTGACGCCGCTTAAAAATGGCGGCAATGGCTGGGTAGCCGGCAACCAGGTGAGCTACAGCGGCAACACCGCTACAGTGAGTTTCAGCGGCGGCACCACCAGCTTGCAGCTGCGCAACAATCTGGCGAGCTCCATGACGGTGGGGGTAAGCGGCTCGACGCCGTCCACCAAGCCGCTTAGCACCACCCTGTGCCGAGCGGGCAGCGGCGCCCTGAGCGCCACCGCCTGTACTCTCAGCTTCGCCGACAGCGGTTTCTTCTTCGATTTGCTGGATACCTATTCCAACCAGCCTCAGGATGTGACTATAAGTGCGGTCAAAAAAGACGACATTACCAAGCAATGTGTGCCCGGATTTACCGGCGTGAGGTCTGTCGGCTTTTGGGGAACGTACAACAATCCAAATACCAATAGCTTTGGTAGCAAGATTTCCATCGATGGCAACGCCATTGCAACTTATGCCGGCAGTGTTTCTTCACCAACGCCAACCACCCTTAACCTGACTTTCGATAATCAGGGTAAGGCGACCTTGAAAAAAGTGACCTACCCAGATGCGGGTCAGATGCAGCTTTCAGCCAGTCATAATGGCAGTGGCGAGACGGCGGGTCTGGTGATGACGGGGTCCGACAAGTTTGTGGCACGTCCGGTCGGCCTGTGCATCACGCCCCCGCAAGGGGCCTGCGTGGCAGGTGATAGCAGTTGTCCGGTATTCAAAAAAGCGGGGGAGACGTTTCAGGTAGATATCAAGGCGATGGCCTGGGAGTCGGCCAATGATGGGGATATCTGCGTAGGGAATCAGACTACGCCCAACTTTGCTTTGACTAACATCGCTCTTGCTACTCAACTGGTTGCCCCGATTCCCGGGCAAAATGCGCAGGTCGGTACAGCGAGCTATAACCACTCTAATGGGATGGGCATCAACAATCTCAATAAGGTCACCCAGTCAGTCAGCGAGGTGGGGGTGTTCCGGATGACGGCGACGCCACCGGCGGCAAAGCCGCCAGAAGGAAGCACTGTATCTACGGGCTATTTCGGCTACACCATCCCTCCCGCCAGCAGCGTGCCGGTGGGCCGCTTCGTACCCTGGGATTACAGTTTGAGCGGTGGTTTTATCACGCCTGCTTGCAATGCCTTTACATACATGAGCCAGCCCTTTGCCAGCGGTTTTGTCCTCACTGCGCGCAATCTGCAGAAAGGAACGACACAGAACTATCAGGGGGCGTTCGCCAAGGGGGAAGCGCTGATGGTGGCGGCCAATGCTCTGGATGGGGTTGCGCGTGACAAGCGCATTACACTATCTCCCTCGCTCAGCTGGGCAAGTGGTATTGCGAGCGTTAATCAGCAGTCACCTTTCGGGCTGAATACCCGCTTTGATCGTGCTGCGAGTCCAGAGGCACCGTTTGCCACGTTGAGCTTTGGTATCAAAGTCGATGATCAGGATGGCGGTACTACGCTGTTGGCGAATCCGAATATAAATGCGGCTGTAGCAGGATCCTGCGCTGGGGCTAGTTGTAATGCGGTGCGGCTGGGCACTCAAAAACTGTTGTATGGCCGCCTTTTGGCCGGGACTGAAGCCGGGGTCGCCTCGGCGCCGCTGGCCATTCCACTGCAGATGCAATATTACGAAGCGGGCAACTGGCAGCCGAACAAGGAAGATCAATGTACCCGGCTCTCTCTCGCCGCTGACGGCATCCGCTTCCTCAATCCGGGCCACTCGTTTGATGCAGCCACTCGCGATCTGAATCTGGGGGCGGGCCGCAAGATCAAGCTGGGGTTGGGCAGTTCGGCACCGGGTGGTGATGCTGCACAGGCGAAAGATGGGGAGATCCTGTTCCACTTTGCCAGGCCGGATATCTCGGTGCGCATTCCGTACAAGGTTGATTTGGCAAAACAGCCATCATCGCCACTCTGGTTGTCTGACCCGGCAAGTGCCAATGATGGCAACCTGCAAGGTGAGGCCATTTTCGGCTCCAGCCGGGGTAATGACAGAATTATTTATCGGCGCGAAGTATTGCACTAAATGATGTGTAAGGGGGGATGGCGCAACGGCATCCCCCTAAATCCTTGTTTATTAGCGTTTACAAGCGTGTGCGAGTGAGTGATGACTCGCATTTTTGTCGCGCCTGATTGATTGGCGACAGTTTGAGCGCTTGCCCATTAGGGTGGGCATTGGTAAAGTTAGCCGGTTTTCTGCACCTCCAAATTCTTAGGATTTCCCGTAGCCATGTTCAAAAAGCTCAGAGGCGTCTTTTCCAACGATCTGTCGATC
The DNA here is from genome assembly GCF_027705265.1 of Aeromonas sp. QDB11. Classification (NCBI taxonomy): domain Bacteria; kingdom Pseudomonadati; phylum Pseudomonadota; class Gammaproteobacteria; order Aeromonadales; family Aeromonadaceae; genus Aeromonas; species Aeromonas sp. QDB11. The sequence continues at coordinate 4,360 of NZ_JAPDBM010000045.1, forward strand.
GATTTGGGAACTGCCAACACCCTGATCTATGTAAAAGATCAAGGGATCGTCCTTAACGAACCCTCAGTTGTCGCCATTCGCCAAGAGCGCGGGAACGCCAAATCGGTCGCTGCTGTCGGTCATGCCGCCAAGCAGATGCTGGGCCGTACCCCGGGCAACATCTCCGCGATCCGCCCGATGAAAGACGGCGTGATCGCCGATTTCTACGTGACCGAGAAGATGCTGCAGCACTTCATCAAGCAGGTTCACGACAACAACTATTTCCGCCCCAGCCCGCGTGTGCTGGTGTGTGTGCCGTGCGGCTCCACTCAGGTTGAGCGTCGCGCCATCAAGGAGTCCGCACTGGGCGCCGGTGCCCGTGAGGTCTACCTGATCGACGAGCCTATGGCTGCTGCCATCGGTGCCGGCCTGCCGGTCTCCGAAGCGACCGGTTCCATGGTGGTCGATATCGGTGGTGGTACCACCGAAGTAGCCATCATCTCCCTGAACGGTGTGGTCTACTCCCAGTCCGTCCGTATCGGTGGCGACAAGTTTGACGAAGCGATCATCAGCTACGTTCGTCGCAACTACGGCAGCCTGATCGGTGAAGCCACTGCCGAGCGCATCAAGCACGAGATCGGCTCCGCCTATCCGGGTGAAGAGGTGCGCGAGATTGAAGTGCGTGGCCGTAACCTGGCTGAAGGTGTACCGCGCAGCTTCACCCTCAACTCCAACGAGATCCTGGAAGCGCTGCAAGAGCCGCTGTCCGGTATCGTTGCGGCCGTCATGGTGGCGCTCGAGCAGTCTCCGCCGGAACTGGCTTCCGACATCTCCGAGCGCGGCATGGTGCTGACCGGTGGTGGCGCCCTGCTGAAAGACATCGACCGTCTGCTGATGGAAGAGACCGGCATTCCTGTCGTCGTAGCCGAAGATCCCCTCACCTGTGTGGCCCGTGGCGGCGGCAAGGCGCTGGAGCTGATCGATATGCACGGTGGCGATCTGTTCCACTACGAATAAGACCCAAAGCCGGCCAGCGTGCCGGCTCTTTTTTGACGACCCATGAAACCCATTTTTGGTAGAGGCCCTTCGCTTCAGTTACGGTTGTTTCTCGCCGTCATCATCTCCATCGCTGCCATCGTCGCGGATTCCCGCTTCGGTGTGTTTACCCATGTCCGCGTCTACCTCAGTTCGTTAGTCAGTCCCCTGCAATACATGGCCAATGCGCCGGGTACCCTGCTCGACACCATGTCGACCCAGGTGCAGACCCGTGCCGATCTCATCGAGCAGACCAAGCAGCAGGAGCAGCAACTGTTCACTCTGCGTGCCCGTCTGCTCAAAATGGATCAGCTGGAACACGAGAACCAGCGGCTGCGTGAGCTGCTAGGCTCGCCGGTGCACAAGGAGTCCCGCAAGATGGTGGCCGAGCTGCTGTCGGTGGATTCCGACCCCTTCAGCCATCAGGTGCTGATCAACAAGGGGGCGCTGGATGGCGTCTACAACGGTCAGGCGGTGATCAACGATCAGGGTGTGATTGGTCAGGTGCTCCACGTGGGCTCCACCACCAGTCGCGTGCTGCTGATCACCGACTCCAGCCACGGTATTCCGGTGCGGGTACTGCGCAACGACTTGCGTGCTATTGCTTCCGGCAGTGGCGAGCTCGACAAGCTTGAGCTGCGCAACCTGCCGCGCAACACCGATATTCAGGTGGGTGACCTGCTGGTCACCTCGGGTCTGGGCGGCCGCTTCCCGGAAGGTTATCCGGTGGCGACTGTGACCCGCTCCGAGTATGTGGAGGGCAAGCCCTTCGCCCAGGTCGAGGCCAAGCCGCTGGTGGAGCTGGACAGACTGCGCTATCTGCTGCTGCTGTGGACCGACAAGAAGCCTGAAGTACATGATGAGGATGGCGAACGGGCGGCTCCCGCTGCGTCCGCCGCAGGAGCCACCCGCTAATGCTAGAACCCGCCAGCGGCAGGATCTGGATCTGGATCTCGATCCTGCTGGCCTTGAGCCTGTCGATCCTGCCGCTTCCTTTTGAATTTGACCCCTTCCGTCCGGACTGGCTGGCCATGGTGCTCATCTACTGGGCACTGGCCTTGCCGCACCGGACCAACGTCGGCACCGCTTGGGTGGCGGGCCTGCTGCTGGATGTGCTGCTTGGCAGCACCCTCGGCGTGCGGGCGATGGCGATGGCCATCACCACCTATCTGGCGGCCTTCCAGTTCCAGAAGATCCGCAACTTCTCCCTCTGGCAGCAGGCACTGATCATCGGTGGCCTCTCGCTGGTGGGTAAAATGACGGTATTCTGGGCCGAGCATCTGTTTAGCCAGGCCAGTCTCAACTTCTCCTACTTTTGGTCGACGTTGACGACGATGCTAATATGGCCCTGGGTGTTTCTGGTGCTGCGCAAGGTGCGGCGCCGCTTCAATATCAGGTAAATATGAACAAAAACAACGAACCACAACTCTATCTCGCCTCGGCTTCTCCCCGTCGCCGTGAACTGCTTACCCAGCTTGGCTACCGCTTCGAGGTGCTGAAACTGGATGTGCCCGAGCAGCGGGAAGAGGGTGAAAAGGCGCAGGATTACGTCTGCCGCCTCGCCCGTGACAAGGCGATGGCTGGCGTGGCGTGTGCGCCGACGGCGTTGCCGGTGCTGGGTGCCGACACAATAGTGGTGCTGGGCGACCGGGTACTGGAGAAACCGTCCGATCTGCTCGATGCCAAAGATATGCTGGAGGCGCTCTCCGGCAAGGTGCATCAGGTGATGACTGCGGTGGCGCTGGCCAGCAAGGATCGTTGTGATGTGCGTCTGGTCACCACCAACGTGGCGTTTCGCAAGCTGGATGAGGCCGAAATCGAGGCCTACTGGCGGACCGGTGAGCCCTGTGACAAGGCCGGGGCGTATGGCATTCAGGGCATTGCCGGCAAGTTTGTCAGCCGCATCGAGGGGAGCTATAGCGCCGTGGTCGGCCTGCCCCTGCTGGAGACAGACCTGCTGATCAAACATCATCTGGAACAGCTTAAATAATTTCCCGTCAGCTGTGCTCTGCTGCGTTTCTCCCTTGCGCGCGTTGTACCGGATTGGCTCTATAGAATTCAAAACTGGAACAGGCAAGGTTACTTATGTCGGTAGAACTGCTGGTTAACGTTACCCCCTCCGAAACCCGGGTCGCTCTGGTCGAAAACGGTCTGCTGCAGGAAGTGCATGTCGAGCGTCAGGCCAAGCGCGGCATCGTGGGCAATATCTACAAAGGCAAGATCAGTCGGGTGCTGCCCGGTATGCAGGCGGCGTTCGTCGATATCGGCATGGACAAGGCGGCCTTCCTGCACGCCTCCGATATCGTGCCGCACACCGAGTGTGTGGCGGTGAAGGAGAAGGAGCAGTTCCAGGTCGGCAACATCGCCGAGCTGGTACGTCAGGGGCAGGACATCATGGTGCAGGTGGTGAAAGATCCGCTGGGTACCAAGGGTGCCCGTCTCACCACCGACATTACTCTGCCGTCCCGCTATCTGGTGTTTATGCCGGGCAGCGCCCACGTCGGCGTCTCCCAGCGTATCGAGTCCGAAGCGGAGCGGGAGCGTCTCAAGCGCACCGTGGCCGGTTATGTGGACGAGCTGGGTGGCTACATCATCCGTACCGCCGCCGAAGGGGTGGGGGAGCTGGAGCTGGAGCAGGATGCCGCCTTCCTGAAACGCCTGTGGCGCAAGATCCTCGAGCGCAAGCAGAAGTACCCGCCCTGCAAGATCCTCTACGAGGATCCCAGCCTTGCCTTCCGGGTGGTGCGCGATTTCGTCGGCGCCGAGCTCGACAAGATCCGCGTTGACTCGCGTCAGAGCTTCGATCAGCTCAAGCGTTTCACCGGTGAGTATGTGCCGGAGCTGGCCAACAAGCTGGAGTACTACCCCGGCGAGTCGCCGATCTTCGATCTCTACGACGTGGAGAACGAGATCCAGCGCGCGCTGGAGCGCAAGGTGGAGCTGAAATCCGGCGGCTACCTCATCATCGACCAGACTGAAGCCATGACCACGGTGGATATCAACACCGGCGCCTTTGTCGGCCATCGCAATCTGGAAGAGACCATCTTCAACACCAACGTCGAGGCGACGGCGGCCATCGCCCGCCATCTGCGACTGCGCAACCTCGGCGGCATCATCATCATCGACTTCATCGACATGCAGTCGGAAGATCACCGTCGTCGGGTGCTGCACAGCCTGGAGCAGGCGCTCTCCAAGGACCGCGCCAAGACCAACGTCAACGGTTTCTCCCAACTAGGCTTGGTCGAGATGACCCGCAAGCGCACCCGCGAGAGCCTGGAGCATGTGCTCTGCTCGGAGTGCCCGGAGTGCAAGGGGCGTGGTCGGGTCAAGACGGTGGAATCGGTCTGCTTCGAGATCCTGCGGGAGATCATCCGGGTCAATCGCGCCTACGATGCGGATCAGTTTACCGTTTATGCGGCTCCGGCCGTGGCCGACTACCTCCATGGCGAGGAGTCCCACAGTCTGGCGGAGCTGGAAGTGTTCATCGGCAAGCAGGTGCGGGTAGTGAGCGAACCCCTCTGTGGTCAGGAGCAATTCGACGTGGTGATGATGTAATTGGTCTATCGCTGGCTGAGTCGGGGCTGGTTGGCCCTGGGGGTCCTGTTCGTACTGATGGCCATGCTGGTCACGCTGGTAAGGGTTGGGGGCCCTTTGCTGAATCAATACCGGGAGAGCCTGATCCACACTCTGCTGGGGGATTCACAACTCAAGGTCAGCGTGGAGCAAGTGGGGCTGGACTGGACACAATCCGGCCCTGCCCTCGAATTGCAGCAACTCGCCATCGCCCCGGATTCGGGGCGTTTTACCGTACAGCTCGGTAAAGCCTGGGTGCATCTCGACTTCTGGCGCACCCTCAACGAGCTCAAGCCAGTGTTTGGCGAGCTGACCCTCAGTGATGGCGATATCACCCTCGATTTCAGCCAGCCAGCCAACAGCCGCGAGCCGCAAGGGGACCCCCAGCAGGGCGCCCTGCTGCGCTTTTTGCTGACCCAGCTCTCCACCTTCGATGTGCACAACACCCGCCTCAGCGTCACCACCTCCCTCGGCGATCTGCGGGCGCTCGACATTGCCCAGCTGCGCTGGCAGAACCGCGGCAAGCGCCATCAGGGGGTCGGCAAGGCTTACCTCATCAACGGGGTGGGCGAGAGTACCATCGATCTGATTCTGGATATCGATGCCCCGACGGCACGTCTCGACCGCCTCAAGGGGCAGCTCTATCTGGGTGCCCGCCAGCTCGATATCAGCCCCATTCTCGCCAAGATCCATGCCGGTGAGCCCAGCGTCGCCGGTCAGCTCGACTTCCAGCTCTGGAGCGAGTTTGACAGCGGCAAGCTGGGCAACACCCTGCTGGCCTTTGGCAACAACTACCTGATCTGGAAGGATCCCAAGGATCAGCGGCTCCATCGTCTCGGTCTCGATGGTGGCAAGGTTCAACTGCGGCGCGATGGTCAGGACTGGCAACTGGCCAGCCACGATGTGATCTTCAAGCTGGATGACAAACCCTGGCTGCACAGCCGGTTGCAGCTGGAGCGGATCGGCGAGCGGGTACAGGGCTATGTGCCGCAGATCGATCTCGATCAGCTTGCCCAGCTGAGCCAGCTGGTCTCGGCGATGTATCCCGCCCAGAGCGAGCTGCTCAAGCGGACCAGACCCAAGGGCAAGCTGACAGACTTGACCCTGCTGGCGGATGCCGGGTGGCAGGATATCTCCTTCAGCGGTGAGATCGCCAATGTGAGCCTCAATGCCTGGCACGACGTGCCCGGTTGGCGGGATCTCAACGGCGAGTTCTGGCTCACCCCCAAGGGGGGCAGCGCCAGATTGGCACTGGCGAACGACAAGGTGGACCCCGCCCGTCACTTCAAGGTGCCGATCCCGGTCGATCGCTTCTCGGCCCGCCTCGACTGGTGGCGCGAGGCACAGGGCTGGGTGTTGTACGGGCAGGATATCGCGCTGGATAACCCGGATCTGACCCTGGCCAGCCGTTTCCGTCTCGATCTGTTCGAGCACCCCTTCCTGGCCTTGACCGGCCGCATCGATGTGAAGAACGCGGGCCATGCCGATCGCTACTTCCCGCTGCAGGCGATGGACAAGGGACTGGTGGATTACCTGAGCGGCGCCATCAAGGGGGGCAAGGCCAAGGGGGCCGATCTGCTCTGGTACGGCGAGTTCCGTGATTTCCCCTATGAGCAGGGCGATGGTATTTTCCAGGTGGCGGTGCCGCTGGAGCAGGCTACCTACGAATTCTTCCCCGGTTGGCAACCGCTCACCGACCTGCAGATCGATCTGCTGTTCCAGAATGCCAGCCTCGATATGCGCAGCCGCTCCACCCGACTTGGCAAGGCGAGCTCCGACTCGGTGCATGCCTGGATCCCGGATCTCTCCCCCGGCGCCCACCTCTATGTGGATGCCAAAGTACAGGGCGAGGGGAAGGCCATCAGCGACTACCTGCAGGACTCCCCGCTGGGTAGTTCGGTGGGACAGGCGCTGCGAGAGATCGAGATCCGCGGCCCGATGGCCGGTTCGGTCAAGCTCGACATTCCTCTCGATGGCGAGAGCGAGGTGAAGGCGAGCGGCGATGCCACCTTCAGCAACAACAAGGTGCGGGTCGCCAGTCTGGATCTGCCGCTAGAGAAGGTGCAGGGGCGTCTCGAATATGACAACGAACAGACCCGCTTCAGCAACCTCAAGGCGAGTTTGTGGAACCAGCCGCTGACCCTCGACTATCAGGGGCGCCAGCATCCGGATCACTATCAGGTCGACCTCGATTTCAAGGGGCAGTGGGATAGCCGCCGCCAGCCCGCTGCCATCGCCTCGTACGGTATCCTCAACGGCCGCAGCAACTGGGGCGGCAAGCTCGGGTTGACCCTGCCCGAGAGCAAGCCGTTCAGCTTTCAGCTGGCGCTCGACTCCAACTTGCAGGGGATGGGACTGGATCTGCCGCTGCCGCTGGCCAAGAGCAGCGCCAGCCGGCTGCCGCTCAAGGTGATCGCCCGTGGCCGGGATGGCAGCGCCGACATTCGCGCCGTGCTTGGGGCTGATGTGGATATGCAGACCCGACTGGTTTACGGCGAAGGGGTGCCTTATCTCAGCCGGGTGCGGGTCGATGTGGGACAGCCGGGTGCCCGGGTGCTGCGCGATGCCCCCATGCTGCTCGCCATCAACCAGCAGGAGGCTGACGTTGGCAGCTGGCTGGCACGACTCAAGCAGTGGCTGCCAGCGCAGAACCAGACCAGCAATGCGGTGGTTGGACCGGCCTTCTTGCCGCAGGAGTGGTGGGTGGATGGGCAGCTGGCTCGCGCCTATATCGGCAGTGCCACCCTCAAGGCGGTACGTTTCACCGTGGGGCCGACCAATCAGGCGACCGAGGTGATGATCGACAGCCCCGATGTGATGGGGGTGATCCGCCTGCCCGCAGTGGCCAATCGCCCGGTGGATGCCAAGTTTGCCCGCATCTACTGGTCTGGCAAGAGTTCGGATCTCAGCCCGGACCCCGATGCCAAACAGGACAACGCCATCATGGCCTCCATCCCCTGGTTGAAGGTGAGCTGTGTCGATTGCCGCTTTGGCGAGCTACCTCTTGGTGAAGTGAAAGGGGAGCTGGTGCCCGGCGCCAACAAGGTGACACTCAAGGGGCTGGATGTGCGGCTGGCGGGGAGTCAGCTCACCGGCAGCGTCGACTGGCTGGCCGATGGCAACCGGATGCAGACCCGCGCTCGTGGCAAGCTGACCAGCAACAACAGCGAACTGCTGCTCAAGCGGCTGGGCTACACCTCGCCCATCGGCGATGCCCCCGGCTCCCTCGCTTTTGATCTGAACTGGCAGGATGTGCCCTACCGCCCGAGTCTGCCGACCCTGGGGGGAAGTGCCAACTATCAGCTGGAGGGCGGCACCCTGCGGGAGGTCAACGACAAGGGGGCGCGGCTGCTCTCCCTGCTCAGCCTTGACTCCCTGCTGCGCAAACTGCGCCTCGATTTTCGCGATGTGTTCGACAAGGGCTTCTACTTCGAATCCATGTCCGCCTCTGCCACCATCAAGCAGGGGCAGGTCAGCAACGATGATTTCTATATGAAGGGGGCGGCAGGCAACCTGCGCGGCGAGGGGATCGCCGATCTGGTGCGCTGGCGGCTCGACTACGAGCTGAGCTTCTCCCCCAATCTGGGGGGCACCCTGCCAGTGGTGGCGGCCTTCTCCATCACGCCGGTAACCGGCCTCTATGTGCTGGCCCTCTCCAAATTGCTGGAGCCGGTGGTGGATGTGGTGACCCGCATCGATTTCCGGGTCTCCGGCCCGCTCGATGATCCCAAGCTGATCGAGGCGGGACGCAATCGGGCTCGGATCAAGCTTAACCAGCAGCAGAAAGAGGCGGTCGATGCGGTGGTGCCCACCCTGCCAGCGGCCACCCCTTTCCTGCTCAATCCACAACCGGGCAGTCCGCGCCAGCCCTGATGCTGGCGCCAACCCTTGCCTCGACCTGCTCACGCTCAAGGAGAGAGCCATGATCCGACATATTCTGCTGATCACCTTCAAGCCCGACGCACTCCCCGCCGATATTGCCGCCATCAGGGCCGCCTTCCTCGCCATACCGGCCAAGGTCAGCGGCGTGACCGCCGTGGAGTGGGGGGAGAATGACAGCCCCGAGGGGAGGGATGACGGCTTTACTCACTGCGTGCTGATGACCTTCGCCGACGAAGCGGCCCGCCAGCGCTATCTACCCCACCCGGATCACGATGCCCTCAAGGCCATCTTCCGTCCGCTGCTGGAGCGCATCATAGTGCTGGATTACACCCTGCAGGCAGGGGATGCTGTCACCGTCTGATGGTCCAATCTACAAGGCAAGCGACAAGGAGAGCGTCATGTGGTTAGCCGCAATACAGCTGGTATCTGGCCGTCACTGGCAGGATAACCGGGAGCAGATTGCCGCCGAGCTGGCGGCCTTGCCAACCGAGCGGCCGCTGCTGGTGCTGCTGCCGGAGAACTTTGCCCTGTTTGGCGAGCGGCAGGGCTATCTGGATGGCACCGAGGCGATCGGCCCCGATCTGAGCGGCGCCGCGCCGATCCAGCAACAGCTGGCCGAGTGGGCCCGCGACTTTGGCATCTGGCTGGTGGCGGGGGCTATGCCGACGACTATCGCCGGTTCCGACCATATCCACACCAGCTCGCTAGTGTTTGACCCAAGCGGTGAGCTCAGGGGGCACTACCACAAGATCCACCTGTTCGACGTGGATGTGGCGGACAATCACGGCCGCTATCGGGAGTCGGAAACTTTCAGCCCTGGTCAGGACTGCGTGCTGGTGGACTCCCCCTTTGGTCCCCTTGGCCTCTCGATCTGTTATGATCTGCGCTTTCCCGAGCTCTACCGCCAGCTGGCCCGTGCCGGTGCCCGCGTGCTGCTGGTGCCTGCCGCCTTTACCGCCGTGACCGGCGAGGCGCACTGGGAGCCGCTGCTGCGGGCCCGCGCCATCGAAAACCAGTGCTACGTAGTCGCTGCCAATCAGGGCGGCACTCACCAGACGGGGCGCCAGACCTGGGGCCACAGCATGGTGATCGACCCCTGGGGTCGGGTGCTGGCGAGCAAAGAGTCCGGACGCGGCACCGTGCTGGCGCAGATGGAGCCTGGGCTTATCGACGAATTGCATCGCACCATGCCAGTGCTGACCCATGCCCGTTTGTTGTGATGGTGTGGCTTGTTGCCAACCCGTCAGCAAGACGATTTAAAACATCTCGTTACGAGAGTGGAGAAGAAGATTGAGTCTATTGAGCCAGGTTAGTGCCTCCCTGTTGGCCCCGAACGATCTTGACGAAGGGCGGCTGCAGCAACTGCTCGGCAGCCTGATGAGCCATCAGGTGGAGTTCGGCGATCTCTATTTCCAGCGCAACTGGCACGAGTCCTGGATGCTGGAAGATGGCATCGTCAAGGATGGCAGCTACAACATCGATCAGGGGGTCGGGGTGCGCGCCGTCAGCGGCGAGAAGACCGGCTTCGCCTACTCGGACGAGTTGAGCCTGCTGGCGCTGCAACAGTCGGTGACCGCCGCCCGTGGCATCGCCGCTGCCGGTGCCCACGGCAAGGTGAAGGCGTGGGCTCGCACCGAAGCGAACCTGCTCTATCCGGCCATGGATCCGCTGCAGACCCTCGACAAGCACCAGAAGATCGCCCTGCTGGAGCAGATGGACAAGTTCGCCAGAAGTCTGGACCCCGCCATCAATCAGGTGATGGCCTCCATCAGCGGTGTCTACGAAGAGGTGCTGGTGGCTGCTACCGATGGCACCCTGGCTGCCGATATTCGTCCACTGGTGCGTTTGTCGGTGACCGTGATCGCCGAGAAGGGCGATCGCCGCGAACGTGGCAGTGCCGGTGGCGGTGGCCGCTTTGGTTACGACTGGTTCCTCGAACTGGACGGGCTGGAGAGCCGCGCCTTTGGCTATGTGCGCGAAGCGGTGCGTCAGGCGCTGGTCAACCTCGAAGCCATCGACGCGCCAGCCGGCACCATGCCGGTGGTGCTGGGCTCCGGTTGGCCCGGCGTGCTGCTGCACGAGGCGGTGGGCCACGGTCTGGAGGGGGACTTCAACCGCAAGGGATCTTCCGCGTTTGCTGGTCGCATCGGCGAGCAGGTGGCCTCCAAACACTGCACTATCGTCGATGATGGCACCCTGCCGGGTCGGCGCGGCTCCGTCAGCATAGATGACGAGGGGACGCCGGGCGGTTACAACGTGCTGATCGAGAACGGCATCCTCAAGGGGTATCTGCAGGACAAGCAGAACGCCCGCCTGATGGGCGTGCCGCTCACAGGCAACGGCCGCCGCGAATCCTACGCCGCCATGCCGATGCCGCGCATGACCAACACCTATATGCTGGCGGGTCAGTATGATCCGGCCGAAATCATCGCCTCGGTGAAGAAGGGGATCTATGCCCCCAACTTCGGCGGCGGTCAGGTGGACATCACCTCCGGCAAATTTGTCTTCTCCGCCTCCGAGGCCTACCTCATCGAGGATGGCAAGATCACCGCGCCCATCAAGGGCGCGACCCTGATCGGCAACGGCCCCGAGGCGATGAGCCAGGTCTCCATGGTGGGTAGCGACCTTGCACTGGATCGCGGGGTCGGCATCTGCGGCAAGGAGGGCCAGAGCGTGCCGGTCGGTGTCGGCCAGCCCACCCTCAAGCTGGACCAGCTCACCGTGGGTGGCACCTCGTAGGTTGGGTGAGCCGCGCAGCGGCGTAACCCGACGCAATCAAACCCCGGCTCTTGCCGGGGTTTTGCTATTTAGCTGATGGCAGATAACAAAAAGCCCCGGTCGGTGGACCGGGGCTGGCGAATTATTCGGTATCAGTTGACCGAGATGGCGCGGGCGTCGATGAAGTAACGGGCCTTGCCCTGTTTATCGATCTGGATCTTGGCGATCAGCCTCTCTTGCTGCTTGTGTTCCCACAACTGCTCTACGTTGGCAAGGGCTGGATTGACAATGCCGAGCACATTCAAGTACTCGTGAAACAGGCTATGACTACCAATTTCGGTCAGCATCTTGGTCATCTGGACACTCTTCTGGAACAAGGGGGGCGGATACAAGATAGCCATGTCGAGCTGAATGATTACTGTACAAAAAACAAACAGCGGATGATTTGTCGTCACAGAAAGAGATAAGGCCGGTCGTTGAGTACGGGATTGCGGACAACAAAAAGCCCCGGTCGGTGGAGCGGGGCTGGCGGATTATTCGGTATCAGTTGACGGATATGGCGCGGGCGTCGATGAAGTAGCGGGCGTTACCCTGTTTGTCGATCTGGATCTTGGCGACCAGCTGCTCTTGCTCTTTATATTCCCAGCGCTGTTCGATCTTGGCGAGGGATGGGCTCGCAATCCCAACCACGTTCAGGTACTCGTGAAACAGGCTATGGCTCCCTATTTCGGTCAGCATCTTGTCCATCTGCATACTCTCCTGAAATTGAGTGGGTATTCATCAACAAACCTATCAGCATCCGTCTGAACAAAGTCTGTATGAAAAACAAACTAACTCATTTGTGTGTCAATAACATGATCAGGAACAAGATCAGTGCAGATCGTCAGGGACTTTTTGATACCGTTTTCAATCAGAGCTGGTGGGCTTTTGCGGCAAGTGATCAAAAGTGCCGGAAACCTGCGGTAGCGCCGGTGTGCTCTGTACGGCTCCCCCACCGTGGAATACCGGATCCTGTGCCACTTCCTTGATGCCATTGATGCAAAATTGCATACCCATGCAAACCAGCAGGAAGCCCATGATGCGGGTCATGGCGTCGATGCCGGTGTCGCCGAGGATCTTGCAGACCGGATCCGCCAGCTTCAATACTCCCCAGCTGATCAGGCTCATCAGGGCAAACGCCGTCACCATGCCGCCGTAGATGGTGAGCCGATTGTACTCGCCGGGCAGCTCGGCGATCTGGGCGGCACCGCTGATCACCAGTGCCATGGTGCCCGGCCCGCACATGCTGGGCATGGTGAGCGGCACGAACGCGATGCTCTGGTTGATGTCTACCCCGCTTGCCTGACTGGGGGCGGGAAACAACATGCGAAAACCGATAAAGCCGATGATGAGGCCACCGGCCAGTCGCAAGCCCGGAATGGAGATCCCGAACAGATCCAGAACCGAGGATCCGATAAAGAAGGTGATGCAGAGGGTGCAGAACAGATAGATGGCGGCCAGGTTGACCTGGCGGCGCACGTGTTCGCGCGACATCCCCTTGCTCAGCCCCAGCAGCAGGGTGGCCGTGGTGGGCGGGTTGACCATGGGCAGCAGCGCCAGCAAGGCGATAAAGACGACCTGAAAGAACATATTGGGCCTCTGATAACGGGAGTGAATAGGAACGCCATGAGGCAGGCTGTCACCTGACTCAAGAGGGAGGCTATCTTATGCTGGCCAAACTGAACACAAGCAGTACAAAAAAGCCCCGAATCAGATTCGGGGCTCGGGGTCAGGCGGGTTGGGGTTGCTGCTGCCGAATGGCGCGCTGCTGGAACCAGAGCCAGAGGCCGATGGCAAAGCCAAGCACCGACAGACTCACCACATAGTGGGAGGGTGCCAGCATGTCGTTTTTCATCCAGAGGGTCACCGCCATCGGGGTGAGGCCGCCGAAGATGGCGTAGGCCACGTTGTAGGAGAACGACAGGCCGGAGAAGCGCACCACCGGCGGGAAGGCGTTGACCATCACGTAAGGCACGGCGCCGACAATCCCGACCGCAAAGCCCGCCAGCATGTAGAGCGGCACCAGCTGGCTCGAACCGGCCGCCAGACCGTGATAGAAGGCGTAACTGGAACCTGCCAGCAGCAGGGAGCCGAACATGAAAGTGATACCGCTGCCCAGCAGGTCGATCAGCCGACCATAGACGATGCAGCCGAGGGTCAGGGCCACGATGGCCAGCGAGTTGGCGGTCAGGGCGTCAGCCGGGCTGATGCCATAGACCTTTTGCAGATAGGTGGGGGTCATCAGGATCACCACCACGATACCGGCGGAGAGCAGCCAGGTGAGCAGCATGGAGACCACCACGCTGCTCTTGTGACTGCGCAGTACCGTCTTGAGGGGCAACTCGTCGGCCAGCGCCTTGTTGGCCTGCATTTCGGCGAAGACCGGGGTCTCGTGCAGCCAGCGGCGCAGGTACATGGCGACGATGCCGAAGATTCCGCCGAGCAGGAAGGGCACCCTCCAGCCCCACTCGCTCACTTCGGCCGGGGTCAGGCTCTTGTTGACCGCCGTGGCGATCAGGGAGCCGAGCAGGATGCCGGCCGTCAATCCCGCCGTGAGCGTGCCGCAGGCGACCCCGACCCGACGGGCAGGGACGTGCTCGGCGACAAACACCCAGGCACCCGGCACTTCACCGCCGATGGCGGCGCCTTGCAGGATGCGCAGTCCCAGCAGGGCGATGGGGGCGCCGATGCCGAGCACCGCATAGGTGGGCAGCAGACCGATCAGCAGGGTCGGCAGCGCCATCATGAGGATGCTGAGGGTGAACATCCGCTTGCGGCCGATGAGGTCGCCAAAGTGGGCCATGATGATGCCGCCGAGCGGGCGGGCCAGATAACCGGCGGCGAAGATGCCGAAGGTCTGGAACTGGCGCAGCCACTCGGGAATATCGGCCGGGAAGAACAGCTCGCCGATGACGACGGCGAAGAAGACGAAGATGATGAAGTCGTAAAACTCCAGCGCACCGCCGAGGGCAGCCAGACTCAGGGTCTTGTAATCCTGTCGATTGAGGGGGCGGGCGTGATCGTGCTGTTGTGCGGTTGTGGTCATATCCGTATGTTTCCCATCGGTTTTTTTAGTTATTGTCGTCCCCGTAAAGGGGCATATACAGGTGATCGAGAGTATGCTGCCCGTCGCTTGTGTGTAAATCGCGCAATTCGCAACACTGTCTTGCATCTTTTTGGGGCAACCTTTTTGGGAAAACCAGCGCGTTTGGGAAACCAGAGCGCCCCGTTGGCGGAGGAATGATGGAAAAGAAACGGGTACTGCTCTCCTGGAGCTGCGGCAAGGATTGCGCATGGGCATTGCATCAGTTGCGGCAAGATCCCGCCATTGAGGTGGTGGGGCTGTTCACCACCCTCAATCAGGCATTCGAGCGGGTGGCAATGCACGGGGTGCGCAAGCAGCTGTTGACCGAACAGGCCGCTTGCGTCGGCTTGCCCCTTATTACCATCGATCTGCCCTGGCCCTGCAGCAACGAGGATTACGCCCGTATCATGACCGGCTTTATCGCCGATGTGGTGGCGCAGGGGATCCGCCATATGGCGTTTGGTGATCTCTTTCTTGAGGATGTGCGCGCCTACCGTGAACAGCAGCTGGCAGGCACTGGTATCGAGCCGCTGTTCCCGCTGTGGGGCAGCAATACCCGTGAACTGGCGCCACAGATGGTGGCCGCAGGGTTGAAGGCGCGGATCAGTGCCCTCGACCCGAACAAGCTGGATGCCAGCCTGGGTGGCCACGATTTTGACGATGTACTGCTGGCTGCACTGCCGGAGGGGGTTGACCCGTGCGGCGAGAACGGCGAGTTTCACACCCTGGCCTATGATGGCCCCATGTTTTCCCGCCCGCTCGGCATTCGGGTCGGGGAGACAGTGCTGCGCGATGGCTTTGTCTTTACCGATCTGCTGCCAATCGAAGATTAATTATCAGGCGTCAAATGCTCCCTTTTGCAGGAGCATTCACAGATTTGAAGGCGTGGATGGGGGCACTATTGGCCCCCTCTTTTGATTGACGATGACAACCTGCCTTATGAAACACCTCTCTCGTCCGGCGCTGCTAGCCTCCTTGCTGGCTGCCGCTCTCTCTCTGCCCGCCTTGGCGGGTCAAGCCGCGATCGTTCAGCCGATCCCTGCCGGTGTCACCACCGTCACCCTGGCCCAGCAGGCGCCGATCCACTGGGTCTCGGTGGAGCAGATTGCCAAGAGTCTGGATGGCCTGCCGCCGATGGCGGTCGGTTTTGATATCGACGATACCCTGCTCTTCTCCAGCCCGGGCTTTTATCGCGGCAAACAGGAGTTCTCGCCCAACGACGAGAGCTATCTGAAGAACCCCGCCTTCTGGGAGAAGATGAACAACGGCTGGGATGCGTTCAGCATGCCGAAAGAGGTGGGCAAGGCGCTCATCGCCATGCACCTCAAGCGCGGCGATCACATCTATTTCGTCACCGGTCGCTCGGCCACCAAGACCGAGACGGTGAGCCAGACCCTGCAGCAGACCATGAGTATTCCGGCCGACCAGCTCAATCCGGTGATCTTCGCTGGCGATCAGCCAGGCCAGAACACCAAGGTGCAGTGGCTCAAGGAGAAGCATATGAAGCTCTTCTACGGCGATGCCGACGGGGATATCAAGGCGGCGCAGGAGATCGGCATTCGCGGCATTCGTCTGCTGCGGGCCGCCAACTCCAGCTACCGGCCACTGCCGCTGGCAGGGGCGCTGGGGGAAGAGGTGATCATCAACTCCCAGTTCTGATCCACTGCGGATCGATGCAACAAGGGCGGGGCCATCAGCACCCGCCCTTCTGTTTTTTAATGAGCCATTTTTTAGTGAGTTATGACAAGGCGTGGCGCCTCAGTCTGCCCACGGCATCTCGGGCAGGCTGTCGAGGAACTCGCCGTAGCGGGTCAGATTGAAGGGGCCCTGATCGGCCTCCATCGCCATCAGCTCGGCCCCGAGGGCGCAGGCGATATATTGCAGCGCCTCTTCCCGCGGGGTGCCCTTCATCACCAGCCGCATCAGGGTCGCTTTCACATGGGGCGGGTGACCATCGTTGAGCTGGTTCTCCACCATCTCCAGCAGTGTCTCTTCGTCAAAAAATTCCTGAGTGTCGTTCATGGGATATCCGCAACAGTGAATGTGGCGGCCAGTATAGCCTGAATGGGGCTAACACCTTGAACGGTCAGCGAATAAACAATCCGATACAGAAGTCATTTGTTACCCATAATTAGGAGGAGTTTGCCAAGGCAAACAGGTTGGAACACAGATAACATGGATGGACACGCCTATGCCCACGATAGATTCCCTGCTGGCCGAGCCCAAGCTGCTGCCACAGATCCCCGAAGTAATGCGCGACTTGATTCAGACCTTCAATGAAAAGGAGCCGGATCTGCTCAAGATCAGCAAGTTGATCAACAAGGATCCGGTCATCTCCGCCAAGTTGCTGCGGTTGGCCAACTCGGCCAAATTCGGCAGCAGTCGCCAGATCGGCACCGTCAATGAAGCCGCTGTGCGGCTGGGGTTGGCGATGGTGCGCAACATGGTGCTGGCCTGCGGGCTCACCGAATCGGTCAAGGCCGTCCCCGGCATTGATCTCAAACATTTCTGGGGCTGCGTGTTCAACGTGGCCGAACTGGCTCGCCGTCTGGCGGTGAAGAAGGGGATGAAGGGGGAGGAAGTCTTTACCTGCGCCCTGCTCTACGATCTCGGCCGCTTGGTGATGCACGTGGGCCTGCCGGAAAACACCGTCCATCACATCCACGATCTGGAGTTGCACAAGGGGCGGGCCAAGGCGGAAGAGCTGGTGGTCGGCTTCAACTATGCCCAGGTCGGGGCGGCCATGGCTCGCTACTGGAAGTTCCCCGAGACCATCAGCACTGCGGTGGAGTACCACTACAACCCCATGCTGGCCAAGGAGTTCTCCCCCGAGGCCGGATTGATCCACTTGGCCATCGTGCTGGCGGCTCAGTCCGATGTTGCAGAAGAGGCACCACCCGAGTGGCCCCACAAGGTGGCAGATGCGCTGGGGCTGAGCTGGGCCGATTGCGCCGCCCAGTTCATCGCGCTGCGGGAACAGGGCAACGGTTATGCCGGGTTGCTGGCGGCCTGAGACCATATCTTCCATCTCATCAGGGGTCGCCGCGCGGCCCCTTTTTCATGGCTGATGGTGCCGCAGGCTTGCCAGTCAGGGAGTGACGGGGCACTCTTTGCCCTTCACTTTCCGTCTGAGAGCCCTTGCCATGATTGCCTCCTCCCGCCTGATCCTGCGCGAAATGATCGCCACCGACGCCCCCTTCATTCTTGAGCTGCTCAATGACGGCGACTTTTATCGCTACATCGGCGATCGGGGCATCCGCACTCTGGAGCAGGCGCAGGAGTATATCCAGCAGGGACCGGCGGTCAGCTATGCCCGTTATGGTCACGGGCTCTATCTGGTGGAGCGCAAGGAGGACGGGGCCAGCCTCGGTATCTGCGGCCTGATCAAGCGCGATACCCTGGCGCAGGTTGATATCGGCTACGCCTTCTTGCCGCAATATCGCGGTCAGGGCTACGCCATTGAAGCGGCGCAGGCAGCCCTTGCCGATGGCAAAAGCCGGTTGGGGATCGGGCAAGTGGTTGCCATCGTCACTCCGGGCAACGAGCGATCCATCGGCCTGCTGGCCAAGCTGGGGCTGGTACGCAGCCGCCTGGTCAAGTTGAGCGACGATGCTGACGAATGCCTGCTGCTGGAACAGTGATCAGGGTCAGAGAGCGTGAAAGCGAATGGCGAGGTGGCTGGTCAGGCTGAGTGACAAGCAAGAGACTGGATCTGGCTAAAGGCATGAGAGAGAAGCAAAGAGGCCGCCGTGAGTTGCGGCCTGTCTGCATCGGGCGCTGCCGGAGGGCAGGCAGGATCAGTTGAGGTCTTCGATGGAGAACTCGCCAGCGATACCATCACAGGAGATGGCGAAACCGCCGCTGAAGCGGGTGCTGAACTGGATCAGGAACGCATCGGAATCCTGCTCTTGCGGGGGCAGGTTGATGGGTTTGCTACGACGCAGGGGCTTGTGTGTTTGTACGGCTTTCATCATGGTATTTCTCTATATAAATTAGGTGTTTGCTCCTTGTATTGGCAAATGTCAGGTTAATGGGCGCGGTCGATTGGGTGAACGACAAGCGCGCAGGAATACCCAGCCCGGTTAAGGGGCGTCTGCACTTTTCAAGGAATATGCTGATGCATAAATCAAATTGGGTGGGCAGATCGGGTCTGCACCGTGAGAGCCGGGCAACGCAGGCAGACAGCCTGACGGTTCTCAAGGCGAGTAAATCAGAGGAAGGTTATGTGGGTTTTGGCAGGATTCATCTAACGTTGAAGCATTGCGAACATAAACAGGGCTGATTAACTAGCCGGGGCGCATTCTCTCCTCGAAATGAATAAAAAGCAAACAATAATTTGGCGATGTTGAAGTAAGTACGCTTTTCCTCTGTGTTATCAAGGTGCTATCAGTCGCAAATATTAGTCATAAAAAGAGGGCTCCTGACGGAGCCCTCGTTCATTCTGCAATCAGTACCGTCGGTCGACTCAGTAGTCGCCACAGGCCTTCTTGGCGGCAGTGATCATCGGGGTGATGGTCATGCCCTGCACCACGATGGAGAACATCACCACCGAGTAGGTCATCACCAGGATGACCTGACGCAGGTCGACACCATGATCCGGGATCATCATGACGCCGGAGGGGAGTGCCAGTGCCATCGCCATGGCCAGACCGCCACGCAGACCGCCCCAGGTAAGGATCCGCACCGAGAAGGTGTTGTAGTTGCGGAATCTGCGGAAGGCCACATAGGGCAAGGAGACGCTGATGAAGCGGGCAGCCAGACAGAGCGGTACCGCGATAACCAGCAGCACCCAGTCATGCCAGGATAGTTCCAGCAGCACCAGTGCCAGACCGATCAGCAGGAACAGCAGGGCGTTGAGGAACTGATCCATCAACTCCCAGAAGTGATCCAGGTGATGACGGCTCTGTTCGGAGAAGCCGGATTGACGGGTCCAGTTACCGATCATGATGCCGGTGACCACCATGGCCAGCGCACCGGAGACGCCGATCATGTTGGCAAAGGCGAAACCGGCGGTCGGGATGCACAGCGTCAGCAGCAGCTCCAGCGAGCCATCGTCGGTGGCGCTGATCATCACGTGGGCGATGAGGCCCAGCACGGCGCCGAACAGGATGCCGCCGAGGGCTTCGTGCAGGAACAGACCAGCCACGCTGCCGAAGGTCGGCTCAACCCCGCCAAAGGCGACGGCAAACACGGTGGCGAAGATGACGAGGCCGACGCCGTCGTTGAACAGTGACTCCCCTTCGATCTGGATGGCGATCTGGGGTGGCGCTTTCATCTTCTTGACGATGGCGAGTACGGCAATCGGGTCAGTGGGGGAGATCAGCGCCCCGAACAGCATGCAGTAAACCAGCGGCAGTTCCCAGCCCAGCAGCTTGGCGATAAACCAGAAGCCGTAACCGATGATAAAGGTGGAGAGCAGGGTGGCGATGATGGCCAGAATAGTGATCTCCCACTTCTGGCTACGCAACGCCTTGAGGTTGATGCCAAGACCACCGGCGAACAGCAGGAAGCCCAGAATCCCCTTCAGCAGGAAGTTCTGGAAGTCGATGCTCTCCATGGTTTTGACGGCAAGAGGTTCCAGGTTGAACCAGCCCAGTTTGCCAAACAGCACCATCAGCGCGGAGATCAGCATGGAGCCCGCAGTAATGGCGATGGTGGTCTGGATCTTCACAACATACTGGTTGGCAAAGGCGATAAAAATCGCCAGCGCTGCCAGAAAACAGAGTGTGTAGTAGACGCTCATAGTTATTTTTTTCTCGTTGGTAGACAGCAAGCACGTATCCCTATACAGGACGGGCATAGGTTACTCTCGGGCCCTATGTTACTCATTACCCATAAATGAGTATATGGTGTTCTGTTTGGACTGATAGACGGCTAGATTTCCATTTTATTTGTTTGCTGTTAGGATGCTGTTTACGCAGTTGCATGGATGTAAGAGGAACACGCGGTGTCGAACGAAATGTCGAGCAGAGAGCCGAGCAAGCAGTCGGACATAACAAAGAAGCTGGAAGCCTGCCTCAGGGAGCGGATCCTGATCATCGACGGGGCCATGGGCACCATGATCCAGGGTTACCGACTGGGCGAAGCGGATTATCGGGGTGAGCGGTTTGCCGACTGGCACACCGACATAAAGGGCAACAACGATCTGCTGGTGCTGACCCGTCCGGCGGTGATCCGCGAGATCCATGAGCAGTATTGCGCTGCCGGGGCCGACATCCTCGAGACCAACACCTTCAACGCCACGCGCATCGCCATGGCCGACTACGAGATGGAAGCATTCTCGGCCGAGATCAACCGCGAGGCGGCCCGGCTGGCCCGTGCCGTGGCAGACGAGTGGACGGCGAAAGATCCCGCCAAGCCGCGCTTCGTCGCCGGGGTGCTGGGCCCCACCAACCGCACCTGTTCCATCTCGCCGGACGTCAACGACCCCGGCAAGCGCAACGTCACCTATGACCAGCTGGTGGCCGCCTATACCGAATCGACCCATGCCCTGATCGAGGGTGGCGCCGACATCATTCTGATCGAGACCATTTTCGATACCCTCAACGCCAAGGCTGCCGCCTTCGCGGTGGAAGGGGTGTTCGAAGAGCTGGGTTACAGCCTGCCGGTGATGATCTCCGGCACCATTACCGACGCTTCCGGTCGTACCCTCTCCGGCCAGACCACCGAAGCCTTCTATCACTCCCTGCGCCACGTCAAACCGGTGTCGTTCGGCCTCAACTGTGCGCTCGGCCCTGACGAGCTGCGCCAGTATGTGGAGGAGCTGTCGCGCATCAGCGAATCCTGCGTCAGCGCCCACCCCAATGCCGGTCTGCCCAATGCGTTCGGCGAGTACGATCTCGATGCCGTCGAGATGGCGGAGCATATCCGCGAGTGGGCCCAAAGCGGCTTTCTCAACATGGTCGGCGGCTGCTGCGGCACCACCCCGACCCATATCCGCGCCATGGCCGATGCCGTGGCGGGCCTCAAGCCGCGTGTGCTGCCCGAACTGCCGGTGGCTTGCCGCCTGTCGGGTCTCGAGCCGCTGATCATCACCCCCGAATCCATGTTCGTGAACGTGGGGGAACGCACCAACGTCACCGGTTCGGCCAAGTTCAAGCGGCTGATCAAGGAGGGGCTCTACGACGAGGCGCTGGATGTCGCCAAGCAGCAGGTAGAGAGCGGTGCCCAGATCATCGACATCAACATGGACGAGGGGATGCTGGACGCCGAGGCGGCCATGGTGCGCTTCTTGAACCTCATCGCCGGTGAGCCGGATATTGCCCGGGTGCCGGTGATGATCGACTCCTCCAAGTGGGAGGTGCTGGAAGCGGGTCTCAAGTGCGTGCAGGGCAAGCCGGTGGTCAACTCCATCTCCATGAAGGAGGGGGAGGAGAAGTTCATCCAGCAGGCCAGATTGCTGCGTCGCTACGGCGCCGCCGTGATTGTGATGGCGTTCGACGAGAAGGGACAGGCCGATACCCGCGCTCGCAAGTTCGAGATCTGCCAGCGCGCCTACCGGATCCTGGTGGATCAGGTCGGTTTCCCGCCGGAAGACATCATCTTCGACCCCAATATCTTCGCGGTGGCGACCGGCATCGACGAACACAACAACTACGCGGTGGACTTCATCGAGGCGGTGAAGGACATCAAGACGCACCTGCCTCACGCCATGATCTCCGGCGGCGTCTCCAACGTCTCGTTTTCGTTTCGCGGCAACGAGCCGGTGCGCGAAGCCATTCACGCCGTCTTCCTCTACCACGCCATCAAGAACGGCATGGACATGGGGATCGTCAACGCTGGCCAGCTCGCCATCTATGAAGACATTCCGGCCGAGCTGAAAGAGAAGGTCGAGGCGGTGGTGCTCAACCTCAATGACAACGCCACCGAGGAGCTGCTGGCCATCGCCGAGAAGTATCGCGGTGCCGGTGCCCAGGCCGAGGATCCGCGGGATCAGGAGTGGCGCAGCTGGCCGGTGGGCAAGCGGCTGGAGCACGCGCTGGTCAAGGGGATCACCGACTTTATCGAAGAGGACACGGAGGCGGCTCGTATTGCTGCCGAGAAGCCGCTGCACGTCATCGAAGGGCCGCTGATGGATGGCATGAACGTGGTCGGCGACCTGTTCGGTGCGGGCAAGATGTTCCTGCCGCAGGTGGTGAAATCGGCCCGGGTGATGAAGCGGGCGGTCGCCTATCTGCAACCCTATATCGAGGCGGAAAAGTCGGGTGGCTCCAGCAACGGCAAAATCGTGCTGGCGACCGTGAAAGGGGATGTGCACGACATCGGCAAGAACATCGTCGGGGTGGTGCTGCAGTGCAACAACTTCGAGATTGTCGACCTCGGGGTCATGGTCTCCTGCGAGACGATTCTCAAGACTGCGCGGGAGGTCGGCGCCGATATCATCGGGTTGTCGGGTCTCATCACCCCGTCGCTGGACGAGATGGTGCACGTGGCCAAAGAGATGGAGCGTCAGGGCTTCAAGCTGCCGCTCTTGATCGGCGGTGCCACCACCTCCAAGGCGCACACTGCGGTGAAGATCGAGCAGAACTACTCGGAGCCTGTGGTCTATGTCTCCAACGCCTCCCGCGCGGTGGGGGTGGCCCAGAGCCTGCTCAGTCCGGATCTCAAGGAGGCGTTTGTCGCCCGCATCGACAAGGAGTACGAGATCGCCCGGGATCAGCATGCCCGCAAGCAGCCGCGCTCCCGCCCGGTCAGTCTGGCCCACGCCCGCGCCAACCGGCACCAGCTGGATTGGGTTGGCTACCAGCCACCCAAGCCCCGCGAGCTCGGGGTGCAGAAGTTCGAAGATGTGCCCATTTCGGTGTTGCGCCCCTACATCGACTGGACGCCGTTCTTCCTCAGCTGGGAGCTGGCGGGCAAATTCCCGCGCATCCTGGAGGACGAGATCATCGGCGAGGAGGCAACCAAGCTGTTTGCCGATGCCAACGCCATGCTGGACCAGCTGGAAAAGGATCAGAGCGTGCGCTGCGCCGGGGTGATCGGCCTGTTCCCGGCCAACGCGGTAGGGGACAGCATCGAGGTCTACAGCGACGAGTCCCGCACCGAGGTCATCAAGGTGCTGCACCACCTGCGCCAGCAGAGCGAGAAGCAGGGCTTCCCCAACTACTGTCTGGCGGACTATTTGGCACCGAAAGAGAGTGGCAAGCCCGACTGGATCGGTGCCTTCGCGGTGACCGGCGGTATCGGTGAGGAGGTCATCGCCAAGGCCTACAAGGCGGATCACGACGACTACAACGCTATCCTCATTCAGGCGGTGTGCGACCGTCTGGCTGAGGCGTTTGCCGAGTACCTGCACGAGCAGGTGCGCAAGGTGCACTGGGGTTATGCCCCCGATGAAGCCCTCAGCAACGAGGAGCTCATTCGCGAGAACTATCAGGGCATTCGTCCGGCCCCCGGTTATCCGGCCTGTCCGGAGCACACCGAGAAGGGGAGCATCTGGGAGCTGCTGGAGGTGGAGCAGGCCATCGGCATGCAGCTGACCGAATCCTACGCCATGTGGCCGGGGGCGGCGGTATCGGGCTGGTACTTCTCCCACCCCGAGAGCAAATACTTCGCGGTGGCGCAGATCCAGCACGATCAGGTGGAAGATTACGCCGCCCGCAAGGGGATGACGCTGGCAGAGGCCGAGCGCTGGTTGGGGCCAAACCTGAACTGACTCCCGCGTGACACCGGTTGATCTTTAACGAGAAACGGCGGCATCCTTGCACGGGTTGAACAACCTGCGCAGAGCCGCCGTTTAACCTGTTGGTCACAGTGACAGGGTAGCGTGCGGTCTGGCGTGGTTTGTCTTGTTGTCAGGAGAAACAATTGGCGTTGTCTTGGCGCTGTGGCACCTTATACTCTCCCGCCCCATCCTGCCCAGGCATAGCCTTCTAGCGGAATTGTCATGAAGATCGCCATTTTATCCCGTGAGCCGAAAAACTACTCCACCCGCCGTCTGGTCGAGGTGGCGCAGGCGCGCGGTCATCAGGTCGAGGTGCTCGACACCCTGCGCTGCTATATGAATATCGCTTCCCACAACCCCTCCATTCACTACGAGGGTGGGGAGCTGGGAAGTTATGACGCCGTGATTCCCCGGATCGGGGCCAGCATTACCGCCTATGGCACCGCCGTGCTGCGCCAGTTCGAGATGATGAACACCATGGCCCTCAACAGCTCGGTGGCCATCAGCCGCTCCCGCGACAAGCTGCGGGCGATGCAGCTGCTCTCCCGCCACGGCATCGGCCTGCCCATCACCGGCTATGCCCACAGCACCCACGACGTGCCTGACCTCATCACCATGGTGGGCGGGGCGCCGCTGGTGGTGAAGCTGCTGGAGGGAACCCAGGGGATTGGCGTGGTGCTGTGCGAGACCCAGAAGGCCGCCGAGAGCGTGATCGAGGCCTTTATCCAGACCAACAACAACATTCTGGTGCAGGAGTATATCCGCGAGGCCAATGGCGCCGACATCCGCTGTCTGGTGGTCAACGGCAAGGTGGTGGCAGCGATGCGCCGTCAGGCCCAGCCGGGGGAGTTTCGCTCCAACCTGCACCGTGGCGGCACCGCCGAGGCGATCAAGATCACCCCGGAAGAGCG
The DNA here is from genome assembly GCF_027705265.1 of Aeromonas sp. QDB11. Taxonomy (NCBI): domain Bacteria; kingdom Pseudomonadati; phylum Pseudomonadota; class Gammaproteobacteria; order Aeromonadales; family Aeromonadaceae; genus Aeromonas; species Aeromonas sp. QDB11. The sequence continues at coordinate 29,246 of NZ_JAPDBM010000045.1, forward strand.
CGCTACCGCGGTGCAGGCCGCCAAGATCATGGGGCTGGATGTGGCGGGGGTGGATATCCTGCGCAGCGCCCGCGGCCCGCTGGTGCTGGAGGTCAACTCCTCCCCCGGCTTGCAAGGGGTGGAAGCTGCCTCCGGCAAGGATGTGGCTGGCAAGATCATCGAGTTCCTCGAACTCAAGGCGAGCCGCAAGAACAAACCGGCGGAGTGAGCCTCGGGCTCGCATCCGTCAGATAAAAACAGGGCGCCCTCGGGCGCCTTGTTGCTATCTGGCTGGTGGGCTGCGGGCTTGTCGGGGTGTGTCTGCTGTCTCCCTTCTCCCACTATTTTGAATAGACGGGGAGAAGGGTTGGGATGAGGGGGCTATGCCTTCGTGGGTTCGCTGGTGCTCATCGCCAGCCTTGCGCTGAATACGCCATCCTCCAGCCGGGTGTCGATCTGCCAGCCCAGCTTCTCGCAGATGCGCTGAATGATGGTGAGGCCGCAGCCGTAGCCGAGGATCTGATCCGGCGCCGCCGCTGTCGGGTTGCTAATGGTGAGCACCGGGCCGCGCAGCTCGATCTCGATATGCCCCTCGGCGTAGCTCAGGGCATTTTTCAGCAGGTTGCCGAGGGCAATGGCGAGCAGGGAGAGGGGGGCGTTGACTTCGCTGCTCTCGTCCAGGTTAAGCCGGATATCGAGCGCCTCCCGCTGCAACAGCGGAGCGAGGCGGGCCAGCTCCTGACGGATCAGCGGGGTCACCTGTTGCAATGGCCGCTCCACCGCCTCCTTGCGGCCCAGCAGCAGGAAGGTCTCGGTGAGCAGCGCCATCTCGTCGGCGGCGGCGCGGATGCGGGTGGTGGCGCGGGCGGCCGGTGCGGGCAAGTCCGTCACCTTGCCGAGCAGGGCCGCCGAGCCCTGGATCACCATGTTGGGGGTGCGCAGCTCGTGGCTGGCGAAGCGGCTGAACTCCTGTTCGCGGGCGAACACTGCGCTCACCTCCTGCTTGCCGGCCAGCAGCGCCAGCTCGATATCCCGCAGCTCCTGCCAGGGGGCGTCGGGTTCGAAATCCGCCTGATCTGGGGTGAGGTGGGCGACCCTCTGTTGCAGCCGTTGCAGCGGCCCTGTGATATGGCGCACCAGCCAGATGCCGAAGCCGAGGCAGGCGAGCAGCAGGGTCACCCCGATCAGCCGGGTGGCCAGATGCAGCTTGTCTTCGTAGGGATCTAGGTAGTCATCGGCGTCGTCGTTGAACACCAGATAGAGCAGTCCCTCGCCGGAGGGGTGGCGGGCCACCAGAAAGTGCTTGTCCTCCTTGCCCAGCTGATGCTCGAAAAAGCCGGGGGTCTGGTAGGGCTTCAGCCATTTCGGCAGGCGGCCCGCCTCGGTCCAGTAGCTGGAGAACTGTCTGGGGCTCGGGGCAGCGGCGGCCGGGCCGAGTCGCAGCCAGTCATCGCTGTAGCGGGTCACTTCGGCTTCCAGCCAGTGGCGCAGGCTCAGCTCCTCCATCTTGTCTTCGGCCACCAGCATCAGGCCGGAGAGCAGGATCAGCAGCACCACCCCGGCGCCGCCGAGCGCCATGATCAGGCGGCGGCGCAGGCTCGGCAGGCTCATGCGCTCACCAGTCGATAGCCCTGACCGTGCAGGGTCTCCAGCATGGGAGTGGGGAAGGGTTTGTCCAGCGCGTTGCGCAGGGCGTAGATATGGCTGCGCAGGGCATCGGAGTCGGGCTCCTCATCCCCCCAGACGGTGTCGAGCACCTCCTGACGGCTGACGATGGCGGGGGCGCGGCGGGCCAGCAGGGCGAGGATCTGGAACGGGATCTTGCCGAGCTTGAGGGGCTCACCGGCGCGGGTGGCGCGGCCGCTGGCGACATCGACCGTCAGATCGCCAAAGCTGATGGCCCCCACATCGCCGCGCGGGCCGCGCAGACTGAGGGCTTGCAGCCGCACCTCCAGCTCCTCCATGGCGAACGGCTTGACCAGATAGTCATCCCCTCCCGCCTTGAAGCCCGCCAGCTTGTCTTCCAGGCTGTCGCGGGCGGTGAGAAACAGCACGGGAGTGGCAATCCCCTGCTCGCGCAGGCGCGCCACCGTGCTGAGGCCATCGAGGCGCGGCATCATCACATCCATGATGATGACGTCGAAACGCTGCTCCTCCAGCAGTTGCAGCGCCGCCTGACCGTGATAGGCACAATCGAGGCGGTGACCGGCCAGCTCCAGATAATCCATGATGGTTTCCGCCACCTGAGGATTGTCTTCCACTACCAAAATCTTCATGCTTTGCTCTCCTGGTTGGCGAGCGTTTCACGCTCTTTTCACACCGGATACGGCATCCTGTTTGCCAGTGTAACCCCGAGGATCCCTGATGAAGAAGTCTCTCTGCGCCCTCCTGCTGTTGATCTTGTTGCCACTTGGCACCGCACAGGCGACCGAATTCAAACTGACCGGCCGCACCACCTGGCAGCTTGGCCAGTTGATGGTCAACGGCATGCCGTTCGTGATCGACGACCAGACCCGCTTCAAGGATTGGCTCAACGAGGATGATCTCGGCGGTACCTGGGTCGAGATGAAGGGGGTGGTGGAGAACGGCGTGCGCTATGTGCGCAAGGTCGAAGCCCTCGACGAAGATGACAAGGACGAGATGGATCTGGAAGGGCCGGTCGAAGGGGGGCGGATCTGGGGCTACACCACCTCGGACAACAGTCTGGAGCCGTTTGAAGGGCGCTGGCTGGAGCTGGAGTGCAAGTTTGACGGCATGCGCCTGAGCCGTTGCCGCGAGGATGACTGATCCGATCTCTGTGTTCCGATTAGAAATGCTCCCGAATGAAGCCCATGCTTGTCCAGCATGGGCTTTTTGTTCAGGGACGAACGAAGATGGAACAATCGAGAAAGTGGTGTGCATGGATGCTGGGTGTGCCGCTCTGGGCGGCGCAGGCGGGAGCCGACGAGCTGTGGCTGGTGGAGCTGGAGCACAGCGACGGCATCCGCCTGCAATTTCAGGGGGGCGAGGTGGAGCAGGGCAGTGCCGCCGTCTGGCGGCAGGGGGAGATGTGGCCGCAGCCACTCAAACCCGGCGACCAGCTCGCCCTGCTGGTCGCCGACGGGGTGGCCACCCGGATCGAGCTGCTGGCCGCCAGATCCCCGCTGGCCAATCGGCCCTGGCAACGGGCGCAAGATCGCCTGCAATCCTTCGATGATCGGCAGCTCACGCTGGCCACCCTGGGCACTGTGCCACTCAATCCGCAGGTGCGCTGGGTTAACGGCTCGGCTGCCGATCTGCACACCGGGAGCGAGCTGGTGCTGAGCCGCGACGAACAGGGCCGCTTAAGCGAAATCATTGTCGTCAATCCGGAGGAGTAGTTGACCCGTCTATGATAGGCGGGTTTATCCTCTGCCCGTTGGATGAAGGAACCCCTATGTTGACGATTACCCGGCTGGCCAGAGAACTGGGTCTGAGCCGCACCACCCTGCTCTATTACGAACGTCTCGGTCTGCTGCTTCCCGCCCTGCGCGGGGAGAACGGCTATCGCCGCTATGGCGAGGCCGAGCTGGAACGGGGGCGGCAGATCGCCAGTTTTCGCGCCATGGGGCTGCCGCTTGAAGAGATCGGCACCCTGCTGGCGGCACGGCAGGAGAGCCACTCCTGCCTCGATGGTCACCTGCTGCGACTGGAGCAGGAGATCGCCGAGTTGAGGCGTCAACAACGGGCCATCATCCTCTATCGCCAACAGACACACGAGGAGATCCCCATGGTAGACAAGGCACGCTGGGTTGCCATCATGCAGGCCGCAGGCATGACCGAAGAGATGATGCGCAACTGGCATATCCAGTTCGAGAAGATGGAGTCACAGGCCCATCAGGAATTCCTCGAATCCCTGCAGATCCCCGCCGCGGAGATCGCCGCGATCCGCACCTGGTCGCGTGGTGAGTAACCCCGTCTGACCACAGCACCGGCCGTTGACCCGGATTGTTAACGGCTTGTGCTTTAGATTTTCCCCCTTATACTGGCGCCATCTTGTCGGAGTGCTGACCGTCGAACGACGCGAAGCTGAGACCGTTAATTCGGGATCCGTGGAACCTGATCAGGTTAAAACCTGCGAAGGGAACAAGGGTAACTTGCGGGTTACCGCGCCGGGGGAGGAACAAGCCTCTTCCGCTCATCGGAGGGGTAACCCTGATGGGTCAAGGCGCACAGGAGGGAGTCTGTCCCGTCCGGTTGTCCAGCACGTGGTGCGCCTTGCCCACAGCGTGCAGAGAGCGGGAAGCGGCAGAACAGCAGCGCGGAGATCCATCCCGCACGCACTCCCTCCCGAGATAAACACCCCGCCGCAAGTTCATCTTCTCCTCGAACTCCAGACAAGCAAACACCCATAACTTCAACCAGTTAATGTGAGTTTTGCTATGTCTACTTCTGTATCTGATATCGCCAAATCCAGCCGCCGCGAGCAGCGCTCCAGCGCTCAGGCCTTTATCGACAGCCTCAAGGGGATGGCTCACCCCAACTCCCGCCGCATCTTTATCGAAGGCTCCCGCGCCGATATTCGTGTTCCCCTGCGGGAGATCCAGCTGGCCGATACCTTCGTCGGCGGCACCAAAGACGATCCCAAGTTCGAACCCAACGAACCGATCCCGGTCTACGACACTTCTGGCCGTTACGGGGAGGAGGGGGTCGCCATCGACGTGCGCCGTGGCCTGCCGCGCCTGCGGGAGAACTGGGTGCTGGAGCGCGATGACACCGACGAACTGCCGGGGCTCAGCTCCACCTTCACTCAGGAGCGTCTGGCCGACGAGGGGCTCGACCACCTGCGCTTCGAGCACTTGCCCAAGCCGCGCCGTGCCAAGCAGGGTCGCCGGGTCACCCAGCTCCACTACGCCCGCGCCGGCATCGTCACTCCCGAGATGGAATTTATCGCCATTCGCGAGAACATGGGGCGCGAGCGGGTGCGCTCCGAGCTCTTGCGCACCCAGCATCCGGGCCGCGATTTCGGTGCCCGTTTGCCCCAGAACATCACCCCCGAATTTGTGCGCGATGAGGTGGCCGCCGGTCGCGCCATCATCCCCAGCAACATCAACCACCCGGAAGCGGAGCCGATGATCATCGGCCGCAATTTTCTGGTGAAGATCAACGCCAACATCGGCAACTCGGCGGTCACCTCCAGCATCGAAGAGGAGGTGGAGAAGCTGGTCTGGTCCACCCGCTGGGGCGCCGACACAGTGATGGATCTCTCCACCGGCCGTTACATCCACGAGACCCGCGAGTGGATCCTGCGCAACAGCCCGGTCCCCATCGGTACCGTGCCCATCTATCAGGCGTTGGAGAAGACCAACGGCATCGCCGAAGACCTCACCTGGGAGCTGTTCCGCGACACCCTGCTCGAACAAGCCGAGCAGGGGGTGGACTACTTCACCATCCACGCCGGCGTCCTGCTGCGCTTTGTGCCGATGACCGCCAAGCGCCTCACCGGCATCGTCTCGCGCGGCGGCAGCATCATGGCCAAGTGGTGCCTCTCCCACCATAAAGAGAACTTCCTCTACCAGCACTTCCGCGAGATCTGCGAGATCTGCGCCGCCTATGACGTGGCCCTGTCGCTGGGCGACGGTCTGCGTCCGGGCTCCGTCTATGACGCCAACGACGAGGCCCAGTTCGCCGAGCTGCGCACTCTTGGCGAGCTGACCAAAATCGCGTGGGAGTACGACGTGCAGGTGATGATCGAGGGGCCGGGCCATGTGCCGATGCACATGATCGAGCGCAACATGACCGAGCAGCTGGAGCACTGCCACGAGGCGCCGTTCTATACGCTGGGCCCGCTCACCACCGACATCGCGCCGGGGTACGATCACTTCACCTCCGGCATCGGCGCCGCGCTCATCGGCTGGTACGGCTGCGCCATGCTCTGCTACGTCACTCCCAAGGAGCATCTGGGGCTGCCCAACAAGGAGGATGTGAAGCAGGGGCTCATCACCTACAAGATCGCCGCTCACGCCGCCGATCTGGCCAAGGGGCACCCGGGCGCCCAGATCCGCGACAACGCCATGTCCAAGGCGCGTTTCGAGTTCCGCTGGGAGGATCAGTTCAACTTGGCGCTGGATCCCGACACCGCCCGTGCCTACCACGACGAGACCCTGCCGCAGGAGTCCGGCAAGGTGGCCCACTTCTGCTCCATGTGCGGGCCCAAGTTCTGCTCCATGAAGATCACTCAGGACGTGCGTGACTATGCCGCCAAGCTTGAGGCTGTGGAGATCAAGCTGGTCGGTATGGATGGCCAGCAGGAGCAGGTGGTGGCTCAGGTGGAGAGCGGCATGGCCCGCATGGCTGAGACTTTCAAGGAGACCGGCGGCGAGATCTACCATCAGGCTGCGGCGCTGAAACAGGCCGCAGGGGAGGAGGCGTGAGTAGCGCAAGCGGGGCTGTCAGCCCCGCCGATCAGCTGTCTGTGACGGACTCGCGTCCTGTGGTCTGGACTATTGCGGGTTCAGATTCCGGCGGTGGCGCCGGCATTCAGGCCGACTTGCACACATTGCACGACCTTGGCGTGCACGGCTGTTCGGTTATCTCCGCCATCACAGCCCAGAACTCGGTGGCGGTGAAGATGGTCGACCCCGTGCTGATGCAGACCTTCACCGCCCAGATCGACGCCCTTGGCGTCGATCTGCCGCCTGCCGCCATCAAGATCGGCCTGCTGCCGACCCGGCTTCATGTCGAAGTGCTGGCCCGCCGACTGGCAACTATTGGGAGTCCCTTCGTGGTCTACGATCCGGTGGCCATCGCCAGCACCGGCACCCCGATGGCGGAGCCCAATATGCTGGAGGCGGTGCGCGAGCAGCTGTTGCCACGTCTGTCGCTCATCACCCCCAACGGCCCCGAACTGGAAGCCCTGACCGGCATTCCCGCGACCAGCCCTGTGTTGGTGCGCTTCGCCGCCCAGCGGCTGCGCGAACTGGGCGCCCGCGCCGTGCTGGTCAAGGGCGGCCATCTGGGTTGGAGCGGTGAGCTCTGCCTCGACTACTACCAGGATGAGACCCGCGAATTCTGGCTCGCCGCACCGCGCCTCGATACCCGCCACGGTCACGGCACCGGTTGCTGCTACGCCAGCGCCATCGCCGCCGTGGTGGCGCAGGATTATCCGGTGGAGGACGCCATCACCCTCGCTCGCGCCTACCTGCAACAGGGGTTGGCGGCGGCGCAGGGGGTGGGGGCAGGCCCGGGCCCCATCGCCCATCTTGGCTGGCCTGCAGATCTTGCCCACTTCCCCCGCGCTGTGCTGGCGGGATCAACCCTCGATCGCCGCTTCGGACTTTATGAAGCGAGCAGTGCCCGCCTGCCGGATGGCCCTTTTGCCGCAACCGAACAGCATCTGGGCCTCTATCCGGTGGTGGACTCGGTCAAGTGGCTGCGCCGCCTGCTGGGACAGGGGGTCAAGACTATCCAGCTGCGGATCAAAAATCTGCCCGCCGCTCAGGTGGCACCGGCCATTCGCGATGCGGTAGCGCTTGGTCACCGTTATGGGGCGCGGCTCTTTATCAACGACTACTGGCAGCAGGCCATCGAGGCGGGCGCCTGGGGCGTGCATTTGGGGCAGGAGGATATGGAGACCGCCGATCTCGCCGCCATTCAGACCGCCGGGCTGCGCCTTGGCATCTCCACCCACGGCTACTTCGAGCTGATGCGGGCCCGCGAGCTGGCCCCCTCCTATATTGCGCTTGGCCATATCTTCCCGACCAACACCAAGGCGATGCCTTCGCGCCCGCAGGGGCTGGTGCGGCTGCACCGCTACCGCGCCCTGATGGCGGAGTGGCCGACGGTGGCCATCGGCGGCATCAGCGAGGAGCGGGTGGCGGCGGTCAAGGCAAGCGGGGTCGGCAGTATCGCGCTGGTCTCGGCCATCACGGCCAGCGATGACTGGCAGGGGGCGACCGAACGGCTGCTCGAGGCCGTGGGAGCGGGGGATGAGCCACGCTCGGCCTCTGCCATAAGGGAGGTGGAACATGCTCTCTGATGTTGAGTATTTGCGATACGGCCGCCAGCTGATGCTGGCGGAAGTAGGCGAGGCCGGGCAGGCGCGGCTGAAAGATAAGTCCGTGCTGATCGTGGGCTTGGGCGGGCTCGGCTCGCCGCTCGCCCTCTATCTTGCTGGCGCCGGGGTGGGCACCTTGTGGCTGGCCGATGGCGATACGGTGGACTCCAGCAACTTGCCGCGCCAGATCCTGTTCGATAGCGAGGCGGTCAACCACTCCAAGGCGGAGCTGGCCCGCGAGCGGTTGGCTGCCCACAACCCGCTGGTGGAGCTGATCGCCATCAACCAGCGCCTCGATGCTACCAGCCTGCCGGAGTTTGTGGCCGAGGTAGATCTGGTGATCGATTGCTGCGACAACCTCGCCACCCGCCAGGCCATCAACGCCGCCTGTGTGGAGCAGGGCAAGCCCTGGATCTCCGCCGCGGCGGTGGGTTGGCATGGGCAGCTGATGGCGCGCACAGGTACGGCTCATGCCTGCTATGCCTGCCTCTATCCGCTGGATACCAAGGTGAGCCAGAGCTGCGAGACCAGCGGCGTCACCGGCCCGCTGGTCGGAGTGATGGGCACCCTGCAGGCGCTGGAGGCGCTGAAACTGCTGCTCGGTATGCCAAGCCCGGTCGCCGGCACATTGCGCCGTTTTGATGCGTTGACCCACCAGTGGCAGACCCTCACTCTGGCCCCGGATCCCGATTGCCCGGTTTGCGGGCAGCGCCGATGCCCGACACACGATAAGGAGATCACCCCATGACCCTCACCATTCGACTCAACGATAAAGCCCAGTCGCTGGCGGCAGGGCTGAGTGTGGCCGATCTGCTGGCAGCGCAAGACGTTAATCCACAGGGAGTGGCGGTAGCCCTTAACGGCGCCGTGCTGCCCCGTGGCCGCTGGGCCGAGACCCGTCTCAATGACGGGGACGAACTTCACCTCTTTACCGCCATTGCGGGAGGCTGACCCATGATGCTCGCAGTCCCATCTTCGATCGTTCTGCCTTGCGGTGGAACTTCATCTCTTCTTACCACTGTGGCCGGAGGCTGACATGCTCAAGATTGCCGATCACACCTTCTCGTCGCGCCTCTTCACTGGCACTGGCAAGTTTGCCCGCCCGGAACTGATGGCCGCCGCCATCGAGGCGAGTGGCTCCCAACTGGTCACCATGGCCATCAAGCGGCTCGAACCGGGCAAGGCCCATGACGATATCCTGAGCCCCTTGTTGCAACTCGGGGTCAAGCTGCTGCCCAACACCTCAGGAGCCAAGACCGCCGCCGAGGCGGTGTTTGCTGCCCACCTCGCCCGTGAGGCGCTGGGAACGAACTGGCTGAAGCTGGAGATCCACCCCGATCCCCGTTATCTCTTGCCCGATCCCATCGAGACGCTGAAAGCCGCCGAGCAGCTGGTGAAAGAGGGCTTTGTGGTGCTGCCCTACTGCGGCGCAGACCCCGTGCTCTGCAAACGGCTGGAAGAGGTGGGCTGCGCCGCCGTGATGCCGCTCGGCGCGCCCATCGGTTCCAATCAGGGGCTGGTGACCCGGGAGTTTCTCTCCATCATCGTCGAGCAGGCCAATGTGCCTGTGGTAGTGGATGCGGGGATCGGTGCACCGAGCCACGCCGCCGCCGCCTTTGAGCTGGGCGCCGATGCCGTGCTGGTCAACACCGCCATCGCGGTGAGCGGAGACCCGGTCGCCATGGGCCGCGCCTTTGCACTGGCCTGCACCGCCGGTCGCAGCGCCTATGAGGCAGGCCTTGGCGCCCGCGCCCTGCAGGCGCAAGCCTCCAGCCCGCTTACCGATTTTCTGGGGGTGTTATGAACCAGGGTTTAGAGGAGATAGATGCTTCAGCTATGGGCTCCGTACCAGATGATCAGCCAAGTGTTCGCCCCCCTCTCCCTCTGGGAGAGGGGCTGGGGGTGAGGGCGCCGGGGGGGAGGGCTAAGGAGCCTTCCTTTCTCGATCGCTGGCACGAACTGGATTGGGACGATATCGGCATGCATATCCGCGCCAAAACGGCCGCTGATGTGGCCCGCGCCCTGAGCGCACCACGGCGTACCCTGGCCGATTTTATGGCGCTGATCTCCCCAGCCGCCGAAGCCTATCTGCCGCAGATGGCGGCCGAGGCCGAGCGGCTGACCCGCCAGCGTTTTGGCAACACCATCGGCTTCTATGTGCCTCTCTATCTGTCGAACCTCTGCGCCAACGACTGCACCTATTGCGGCTTCTCTATGAGCAACCGCCTCAAGCGCAAGACCTTGAATGCAGAGGAGATAGAGCGCGAGTGTCTGGCCATCAAGGCGCGCGGTTTTGACAGCGTGCTGCTGGTGACCGGCGAGCACGAGCACAAGGTGGGGCTCGCCTATTTTCGCGAGGTGATGCCCATCATCCGCCGCCACTTCAGCACGGTAGGGATGGAGGTGCAGCCCCTCTCGCAGGCCGACTATGCCGAACTGAAGAGCCTCGGCCTCGACGCCGTCATGGTCTATCAGGAGACCTACCACGCCCCCACCTATGCCCGCCACCATCTGCGCGGCAACAAGCGGGACATCGCATGGCGCCTCGCCACGCCGGATCGGCTGGGCCGCGCCGGTATCGACAAGATCGGGCTGGGGGCGCTCATCGGCCTCTCCTCGGACTGGCGCGCCGACAGCTACTTTGTCGCCGAGCATCTGAGCTGGCTTGAGCGCCACCACTGGCAAAGCCGCTACTCGCTCTCCTTCCCGCGCCTGCGCCCCTGCACCGGTGGGTTGGAGCCTGCCGTGGTCATGTCGGATCGCCAGCTGGCCCAGCTTATCTGTGCTTGGCGCATCTTCTCGCCCACGCTGGATTTGTCCCTCTCCACCCGCGAGTCGGCTACGTTTCGCAACGGCGCGGTGCGCCTTGGCATCACCCAGATTTCGGCCGAGTCGCGCACCCAGCCGGGGGGCTATGCCGAAGGGGGTGCAGAGGAGCTGGAACAGTTTGCCATCCACGACGACCGCCCGGTGGGGGAAGTGGCCGCCGCCGTGCGGCAGGCGGGGTTGCAGCCGGTGTTTAAAGATTGGGAGCCGTTCTTGGGCCGATAGGGGCGGCCACTCCCCCCCTTTGCCGGTGGCATCCCGGCGTCCAGCCAGACTCCGTGCCTGTGGCAAGCAGGCACGGCTGCGCCGTGCAATCGTAGGGTCGATTAGCCGGTAGGCGTAATCGTCCGGGGGGGATAGTCGATGGCACGGCTTCGCCGTGCAGGATGCGAGGCCGCTGGCCTCGAAGGGGTTTCGCCCGCCCTTCGGGCCGGGGCGAGTGACTTTGGAAAGACCCGCTATTTTCAAAAAATGCACCAAAGGTCTTCTCCCCCACTTATTCGCCCGACGTTGTCGGGTTCCTTCGGCTCACTCACTTGTCCGACGGCATGCGGCGACGGGCCGTTCATGGCCCAGCGCCGCTCGCTCGACATCCTGTCTCGCTGCTGACCTGGTTCTCGCCTCAGCGAATAAGAGGGGGGGCAATGCCGATCTGACTTATGTGACTCCTCCTAACATTTATGGGGAAATCACTCCAACTATTTGATAAATAGCGTAGTATCGGAAATAACTGACTCTGGATGAGGCTTTCAAACTAGCGAAGAAAGACCCTCAAGCGATTCCAATACACAGGTTTCTTGTTCCTATGACGTCGACGTTTTACCTCCCGCGCAAGCTTTCTAGTGATAGCCAGATATACACAGAAGCAGAGCTATTGGCTGCTTCGAAGTTTGTTGTTGTCTTGGCCGAACCCGGCGGGGGAAAAACCGAGCTGATGGAAAGTCTTGCGCGGCAGTTGGGGACAAAAGCCGTAACCGCAACCCGATTCCGGCATATGGGGGCAGAGGTAGAAAATAGTCCACAGGTGATCGATGCATTCGATGAACTGGCCAAGATAGATCAGTCAGGAATTCACTTAGTTCTAGCTAATGCCTGTAAGGCAAAAGCAACGCGAGTCATCATTTCAAGCCGCTCCAGTGAATGGAGCAATGCAGATACCCAGTCATTCGGCGAGTTTTTTGGGGTGCAACCTCTGGTCGTCAGGCTGTATGAATTTGATGAGCGCGACCAGCAAGCTATTTTCCTGCATCACTACCCAGAAGAGGACTTCATCGCCTTTCGTTCAGAGGTAATTCGATTTGAACTGGAGCCATTACTACCCAATCCACTGTTCCTGCAACTGTTTGCGGGGGCCTATATCGAGAGCGATAGACATTTCATCGACAAGCGATCCATTTTCAGCACGGCAGTCGAGCGTCTGGCCAAAGAGGCCAACTCCAGAGTCAAGAGCGCAGCCCACTCTCTGACCTCACAACAAAAAATTGAATTGGCAGCAGAAGTATTCGCCAAGCTACTGTTATCTGGGGCTGAGGGGGTCAGTACCCAAGATGCTACGGCAGACCGGATCTACCCGACGCTGACATCATTGCTTCACCCGATCGCTTCCAGAAACGACATTCTGGCAACCCAGCTCTTTAAACCGGGTGAGCGAGTGGATCAACATCGGCCAGTGCATAAGATCGTTGCTGAATATTGCGCGGCGCACTATCTGACTCAACGGATTGCGGATCCAACCAAACCTCTGATGCTTGCAAACTGTTTCGCCGTCATCGCGCCCAACAATACGGTGCGAGATGAATTGCGGGGGCTATTGGGCTGGATGGCGGCCCTGGGTAACCGCGCTATACAGGAAGAGGCCATCAGGATCGACCCTTATGCTGTGCTGGCCAACGGTGATCCTTCCCAATTGCTTCCTAGCTCAAAACGAATGCTGCTGGAGCAGTTGAGGAAATTTGCAGCTCAAGACCCCTACTTCAGGCGGGGTGATTACTGGCGCAGGTTCAGCATCGCTGGTTTCTTCACGCAGGATGTGGCAGACGAACTAAAGCCACTGCTAGCAACTGGTGATGAAGGACATTTGCGCGACTTGATTCTTGAATTGCTGGCGGGGTCTTCGGTAATCGACTCACTGCAAGATGAATTGCACCAACTCACCTTAGCTTCGCAAGAAAGCGCCCATACACGTATTCTGGCAACGAGATGCTTGCTCAAGATAACAGGCCGTGATCACCACGCAGACTTGGCCAGTCTCCAGGGCCGACGCATGATCATTCTTTGCGCTAGTTGATCAAGTATCGATCAGTTGAGCGGCGCCAAGTACGATTTTA
>NZ_JAPDBM010000046.1:0-39960 GCF_027705265.1 Aeromonas sp. QDB11
CCGGTCAGGTGCCCCCGGAGGCAGGCCGCTTCCAGCCGCTCCTTGCCATAGGTTTTGCTCTGCCCCAGCAAGGCCAGGCAAGGGCGCACCGCTTGCGTCGAATGCTCTGCCTGCCGGATAAAGCCATCCACCCAATGCGTGGTGTAGGGGCCGATGGACGCCGCCCAGCCAAGCAGTCGCTCCGGCGACCACTCCAGCAGTGCCTGATGATGCGCGGGCATGTGTTCACGCAGGCTGCTGTGCTGGCCTTTGTGATGACTCCGCTGGTGTTCGGCCACGATCTTGCCCGCGTGGTACAGCGTGACGGTATGCTCGGCCAGATGCGCCTCCAGCCGCTTGCCCTGCAAGGCATAGGGCACTGAGTAATAGTGCTTTTCCAGATCGACGTGGTAGTCCTTACCAACCAGCACCGGCACTACTTTGGTGTAGTGATAGGGATAATCCGGCAACGGCTTGAGCGCCGGTGCATCGAGCTCGGCAAACAGTGAGGCACGGCAGCCAGGCAGCTTCTGGAAGGATTTCTGGTTGAGCCGGGTCAGCAGTTCACCCATTCGCTGATTGAGCTGGGCCAGGCTATGGAAGGTTTCATGACGCAGCACCGCCAGGATCCAGCGGGTGACGATCTGCACGCCCACCTCCGCCTTGGACTTATCCTTCGGCTTGCGGGGCCGCGCGGGCATGATCGCCGTACCGAAATGGGCCGCCAGCATCTGGTAGGTAGGGTTGAGATCCGGATCGGTATTGCGCGCCACGCTGACGGCACTCTTGAGGCAATCAGGTACCACCAATTGCGGCACACCGCCAAAGAACTCGAAAGCGCGCTTGTGGCTCATCACCCAGTCATCGAGCTGCTGGGAGCGGGTGGCCTCGGCAAAGGTGTAGTTGGAGGCCCCCAGCACGGCGACAAAGATCTGGGCCCGGTAAAGGATCTCGCCGGTATGCGGATCGACAATGGGCATGGTCTGGCCGCAGTAGTCGACAAAGAGTTTTTCGCCCGCAATATGGGTCTGCCGCATCGAGGGTTGCAGCAGCGCCGCCCACTCTTTATAGAGCCGACAGAAGTGGTTGTAGCTGTAGTGGGAGCCTGGATGGCGCTCGGCGTACTCCTGCCATAGCAGCTCGAGGGTCACGCCTTTTTGACCTGGTTTTTTGAGTTCCTGATGCAACAAGGCCCAGTTGGGAGTGGGTTTGTGCTGAGTTTTATGAACAGAGCAGGTCTTGAGAAATGCGCGCTCCAGGGAGACATCATCCCAGGACTCAGACAGGGGCCAGGTCATGATACCCAGTTGAGCCGCCCGGTTGAGGTAATAGGATACGGTGCTAGGAGAGATATGCAGGCTGAGGGCGATCTGCCGATGAGCCAGTTGAGCCTGAAATTTAAGGCGAAGAATTTCTTTGAGTTTTCTCACAGTGATAGGCCTCGCAGACATGCACGTTCCTCTGTTGGAGCAGATGGGAAAGTGCGGGTTTAACGAAGCGGGAAGAAAAAGTCACCAATAACATGGATGCCGATCATGGTTTCCCATCGAGGGTAAAAAGTGATCGGCTTGGGATGTTATTGAGTGATCGGCATGGATGTTATTACGTGATCGGCATGAATGTTATTGAGCGATCGCCATGCGTGGGAATATGCAAGAATCGGCCTAAGTTGGCTGGGCAAGCCTGCAGCAGCCCGAATTCGCCCCACCCGCCATATCATCACCGCTCACCAGCAAACCGCAAAAGCGGGAGTCGGCCTGAGCCACACGGTTGCGGCGCGCGGGCAAGGGGCTGTCGAGGTCAAGTAGTAAAGAGGGGGCGCAAAACGTGAGCCTGCTCACTGCGCCAGCAAGGAGAGATTGAGAGCCAAGTGGAGAGGAATATGATGGGCGTCCACTCTCTTCACGAGCCCCTTTATGAGCAACTCGCACGACCAGAACCCGCCAACTGAAATCCATCGCTGTGACAAATGCAGGGAGCGCACCCGCCATATCGTGGTGTTGGTGCCACGGGATCACAGTCAGGATGTGATGCCCAAAGACCCGCGCAAAGCCTTCTGGCAAGCCTTTCGCTCCAGCAGCCTGACCAATGCGGTCTTCGGTCAGACCCTCGCCTATCAGGCCACCCATGTAAAACATCTTATCTGCGAACGCTGCGGGGAGAAGTTTCTGGAGTATTGAGTGGATGAACTTCCCAACAAGGGGTGAAGCTCTGCCTGCGGTCACTGTCACAAGTGGGCGGATAGATGCCGCTTAATAAGTAATTTGTTGATCTTTGGCAGGTTTTCGCTCAGCCGCGGTTTTACCCTGCCCTGCTCTCGACTAATATGCTCCACTTGGCAACCACTCTTGCAGAGATAACCCTGTGCAGCCGTTTCGCCATCCACCACATAGCCGGATAACCGCAGCAGGCTGGAGGCTGTAATCCACGGGCGGTAGCGTGGGGTTTGTAGGTTGGCGCATAGCGAAGCGAAGCCCAACAAGCGAGATATTGAAAAACATCGCGAACGTCCGATTACGCTGCGCTAATCGAGCCCACGAGCTTAATTCAGAGCAAGACAATGCTAAATAAAACAGCACAACAAAAGAACACTCCGACACTACACAATAAAGATGTCATCAAACTAGAAAATGTCATCAAAAATGCTAAAAAACATAAATACAGATACATAGACCCAGATGCAGTAAATAAAATAATGGGAAAATGGTCACCAATTTCCATTATAAGCTTCTCATATCTATTAGAGTGTTTCTTAACCGCCATGAATGATACCGGAATAAGTATCATGAATGCTAATGGTGCATATCAATCAGATATACATAATGTTCCCTCAGCTTTAAAAGGCATTGCTGACAGACTACTTAATTCAAATCGGTGTTATCAGCCAGGAAAATGGAACTTATTTAATGATTTGGATTTTGATATTGTACATCAGTGCATCCAGGGTAGGGCAGTAACAACGCAAGTAAAGCCTTACTTTGCTTTTGATGAATACAAAAGAACAAAGGATGAATCTAGGATAGTTATACATGCAATCGTAGATGAATTTGAAGGCACACCTTGGGCAATATCATTTCCTTTACAATACATAATGAAAGATTTCCCGAAAGTTGAAAATCAGCACTCTGGCTATTGCCATAAAATTGCTTTTTTAGATAACAATGGAATAGTTGAAAATGAATATGTATATATTGGAGTAACTAGCCGAGATTGGCTCAAACGGATGAATGAACACTTTCGTGAGATAAAATCAGGGAGTAACAAGCTATTCCATAAGACTTGGCGGGAGTTTACTGGAAACAAAAATATATTATTAAGCAGCGAGTTAATTGTAAATGATCACTCTTATGAGCAAATAATGGCATGGGAGGAAACAATGGTAGACCGACTTATGAAGGATAATCGTTCGCTAAATATGATCCCTGGTGGATTTAAAGGCATGCAATACCTTTATAAACACAGTTTACTAAAACAAGAGAAGGTTTCACTATCAGAAAGAGATGCTGCAATCGAGGAATACCAAAAGCTTCACCCCAAGGCTGGTATAGCAAACTTACTTATAAGCAACTTATGGAAAGATAAAGAATACGCTGCAAAGGTTATTTGTAGTTCAGATGAAAGACTCTCTGTAGAACAAGTTATAAAAATTCGTGAATTAAGCGCACTGAATTACACGGATGTGGAAATTCTGAAAATTGTTGACGCCAGAAATTTACTTCAAGTCCAGAGAGTTATGAAAGGTATAACTTATAGTCGAATAACTTAAATAACATCTATTTGAGATAGTATTTTGGCCGTAGGTTCGAATAGCGAAGCGTATTCGGACATTCGCGTCATCACCTCTACTTTCCAGCCTCCAGATATCTGTTCCAGAAAAGAGCGCTCATAGATGAAACGTATTCTGATTATTGGCAACTCGGGATCGGGCAAGAGCTGGTTGGCGGCCCGATTGGCTGAGCGGTTAACGATCCGCGAGGTCAATCTCGATACCATCGTCTGGCAACCCGGCGGCTTTAATCAAAAACGGTCACAAGATGAGATCGAGCTCGCCATTAAAGCGCTTGCACAAGAGCCCTTATGGGTGGTCGAAGGGGTATTTGGTGGCCTGGCCGAACAGCTGCTTGATGCCGCCGATACCCTGCTATTTCTGGATCTCGACTGGTCGGTATGCCGTGATTCACTGCTATCGCGCGGATCACAAAGCGCCAGACAACGGGATGCAGTGGCAGCCAAAGAGAGCTTTCAACAACTGCTGGTGTGGGCATCGGAATATGGGCAGCGAGCTGGCAAAAGCTCCCGCCACTTCCATCGCGAACTGTTTGATCGATTCTCAAATGACAAGCACCGTTTTACGACTCGGGCAGCGGTAAATAACTATCTCACTCAACTGACCGTTAACAGCTAACAGGAGACTTGATGGACCAATACAAACAGACGCCAAAACCTGACTATCTGTTTTTCAAAAAATTTATATCCTATCTGGCAATTACCGCACCTATCGGCCTGCTCCCGGAATTTATCCGGCAGGATTTTCATATGGATTTGCTCTCATGGCAGAAGGGCGGCCGCCTCACTCTGATCATGATCGGCGTCGCGGCGGCTATGGCGGGAATTGACTGGCTCGTGCATCGCTATCGAGCCAAGCGCAGCAGCCGGGGTAGTTGACCAGCCCACAAGCCATGTAATGGCAAGAGCGGGGTAAAAAAAGGCGGCCCGCAGGCCGCCCGGCATTACTGACCTAACAGCTGGTAGACAGCATGATTGGCAAACTTGGGATCATTGGCTACCACGCCTTCCACCCGTTTCAGAGTGGGGCCTGCCAGCTTCTCGACCTCGGGGTTTGGCGAGGAGTAGAAGTAGACCTTGGTCTTGGCGGGCAACGGCTTGAGATGCCAGTTGTCAGCGGCTTTGACCTCGAAACCATCTTGGTTGGCGCTGCTCAGCTGCTGCACATAGGCAGAGAGCACTTCACGTGTTTCCATCGGATCTTCGTGCACCAGTGCCTGACCATTGATACCCGGGAAGCTGCCACCACCGCTGGCGCGGTAGTTGTTGGTGACCACGTAGAAGTTCTGCTTCGGATCGATCGCTTTGCCATTGTAGGTGAGCTGGCTAATGCGCTGGCTGTCGCTGACCTTCTTGCCATCCTGGTTATAGCGAGCAGGCTGGGTGACATCCACCTCGTAACTCACCCCTTTGATCGCATCGAGGTTGTAGGGACGGAAATCGTCAACCACCAGCCACTGCGCCTGATCGGTGTTCGGGTCAATCTGACGATACTGGACGGCACTCTTCTCCAGCCACTCTTTCACGGTGGCGCCATCGACTTTCACCACCTGCAAGGTATTGGGGAATACATAGAGATCCGCGACGTTGCGCCCGGAGATGTCGCCCGCCTGCACCCAGGTGTAGTCGTTGGGACCGTTGCGCCCGCCACGGAACGGCGCCGCCGCCGACAGCACGGGCAGGTCTTCCTTGAGGCCGCAATTAAGGCCGTTCTGCTTCAGGCAATCCGCTTTCACCTGCTTGACATGCCACAGCTGGGCATCGCTCACGATCTGGATGGAGGCATCATCCTGCGCGACCGAGAAGAAGCTATGAATAGGGGCGGTCAGCTTGCCGATGGGCAGGCTCAGCCACTCAATGGTCTCGTCGTGGACGGTCTGGATCAGATTCACGACCCCCTGATCCTCTTCACCGCTTGGCAGCGCTTTGACCTTGCGCAGTTCAGAGTGACTATCCGCCACCTGCCAACGCCCATCCTGATAGGTCAACTTGAGATCGATGATGCCAAGATGGTTACCGGTCACGCCGGGCATAACGGCCGGAACGCCAGCAATTTTGCCCGTTTTGTTATCCACTTTTTCGATATCGGGATACTCGCCGGGGAAGGCTTTGTGGGCATGGCCCAGCAGCAGGGCATCCAACCCCTTCACCTGGGCAAGATAGATGGCGGCGTTCTCCATCAGAGGCTCTTGCGGGGTGCCGGTGATACCGGAGTGCGCCGCAATGATCACCAGATCGGCACCCTTGGCACGCATCTCGGGGATGTAGTGCTCGGCAGTCTCGACCATGTCAGCCACGACGACCTTGCCTTCAAGATTGTGCTTGTCCCACTGGAGGATCTGGGGCGGGTTCATCCCCAGCACACCCACCTTGATGGTCTGCATCTTGCCGTTGGCATCTTTTACCTGACGATCCAGCAGCACATAGGGTTTGAAGTGTTGCGGCATGGCATCCCAGTCAACCTTGCCATCACTGCCGCGCTTGAGGGTGTTGCCATCGAAGACGTTGGCATTCACGACCGGGTAGTTGGCCCCGGAGAGGGTTTTCGCCAGGAACTCGAGGCCGTAGTTGAATTCATGGTTGCCGAGGTTGCCCACATCATATTTCAGCTCATTGAGCACCTTGATGGCGGGGTGACCTGCCGACTTGGTCAGATAATCGGGATCGCCCTTGTATTGGGAAAAGACATAGTCAGACAGGGGAGTGCCCTGGATCAGGTCACCGTTGTCGATCAGCAGGTTGTTGCTGTTCTCGTCACGGGCTTGCTTGATCAGCAAGGCCGTGCGGGCAAGACCCAGCGAGTCATCTCGCTTGTTCTGGTAGTAGTCGAAGCTCAGCAGGTTGGAGTGAACGTCGGAGGTCTCCATCAACCGCAGATTGACATCGCCCGGGGTACTGTCGTCACTGCTTTGGCATCCGGAGAGGGCAAGCAGTACCGCCACCGCGCTCAGTTTGAGAGTGAAGTGCATTGTTATTTTTCTCGCTTATTGTTAGTGCCAGTCGGGGCATGCTACCTGCTGCGGTAGGGTTTATCTGTGATCTATGTGGGTTTATAACTACAATAACCACATTAATATTCGAAATTTAAGGTATGAACAGCATTTTAAACTGACGGATGCAACATTCATTTCGTGCCTGCACTGTCATGGCCCCAGGTGCGAATAGCGCAACGTATTCGGACATTCGCGTCATCACCTCTATCTTTTCAGCCACTCCCTCTCTTGCCACCACACGCGCTTCCCAAACAGGCGGAGCCATTCGCTTCGTTCATTGCGCCCTACGTCCCCCTCTGCGCTCGCCCTGCCAATCCAATTGGCCTCTGCCTTCAGGCGCATAAAAATCCTAATCCGCCCGACGAAAGCGCGACTTTTTGTGAGAAATGTCACATCTCACAGCACCGTTAAACCACATATAAATCCAGACCCTGCAGGCGATTAATTTATTGATATGGCGCATAACAAACCATGCCGCACGCTTGATACCAATTCATTTATTTGTTTTTAAAGAAAAAATCAGCAACAACCTGAAAATGGCGAGTCCTGCCTGAAAACGGGATCTTCATCACATCGCGTTTTACTGCGCACAAAAATCCAGTGATTAGCACATTTGTCCGATAGGGAGGGGGCGGGCGAGCCGCGATAATGTTCAGGTCATTTTTATCCAGTACGTCGATACGTACTCACGCATAGCTTCCGTCACCGGAAGCGGGGAGAGCGCCATGATCACCACCTTGATCAATGAACATCTGATCAATCTCGATTTGAACGCGACGCGTAAGGAAGAGGTCTTCAGCGAGATGGCCCGCCTGCTGGCGTCGCAAGGCAAGGTCAGCGACGAGCAGGCCTTTATCAAGGATCTGTGGGCCCGCGAAGAGCTGGGCAACACCGGCTTTGAGGAGGGCGTGGCCCTGCCCCACGCCAAGAGTGCGGCGGTGTGCAACCCGGCGGTCGCCATCGGCATCAGCCGCAACGGCATCGAGTACGGCGCCGAAGATGGCAAGCCGTCCCACATTTTCTTTATGATCGCCTCCCCCGATGGCGGCGCCAATCACCATATCGAAGTGCTGGCCGAGCTCTCCGGCAAGCTGATCGAAGAGGGCTTTATCGCCAAGCTGCTGGCGGCCAAGAGCCCGGCCGACGCGCTGGCGCTGCTGCTGGCCAAGAAAGAGGAGCAGAGCGCGACCCCGACCACCAGCAAGGGTTTCATCATCGGTGTCACCGGCTGCCCGGCCGGTATCGCCCACACCTATCTGGCGGCCGAGTCGCTGGAGCGTGCCGCCCGCGAGCTGGGTTATGAGGTGAAGGTGGAGACCAATGGCTCCATCGGCGTCAAGAACAGCCCGACCGCGGACGAGATTGCCCGCGCCACTGCCATCGTGGTCGCCTGTGACAAGCAGGTGGACATGGCCCGCTTCGCTGGCAAACCGCTGATCAAGACCGGCGTCAAGGCCCCTATCAAGGATGGCAAGGGTCTGATCGAGCAGGCGCTGAAAGCCCCGGCCTATGTGGCTGGCAAAGAAGATAAAAAGGGTGAAGAGAAGAGCGCAGGCGGCAGTTCCGATCTCTATCGCTACCTGATGAACGGCGTATCGCACATGATCCCGTTCGTGGTGACCGGCGGTCTGTTGATTGCGCTGGCACTGGCCATCGGCGGCAACCCGACCCCGAGCGGCATGCAGATCCCGGAAGGGAGCATGTGGAACCAGATCCTCAACGTCGGCGTGGCCGCCTTTACCCTGATGATCCCCATTCTGGCGGGCTATATCGCCTACGCCATCGGTGATCGTCCGGCGCTGGCACCGGGCTTTATCGGCGGCTGGATCGCCAACAACGGCAGCTTCTACGGCGCTGACGCCGGGACCGGCTTTATCGGTGCCATCATCGCGGGCCTCTTGGTCGGCTATCTGGTGCGCTGGATTGCGACCCGTCAGTACCACAAGATGGTACAGCCGCTGGTGCCAATCCTGATCGCCCCCATCGTCGGTTCCCTGTTTATCGCGGCGGTCTTTATCTTCATCATCGGCGCCCCGATTGCCGACATGATGACTGGCCTCAACGCCATGCTGCTCTCCATGAGCGGTGGCAGTCTGGTGCTGCTGGGTATCGTGCTCGGTGGTATGGCTGGCTTTGATATGGGTGGCCCGGTCAACAAGGTGGCGTTCCTGTTCTCGGTCGGCATGATTGCCTCCGGTCAGACCCAGTTTATGGGAGCCATGGCTTGCGCCATCCCGGCCGCGCCGCTCGGCATGTCGCTGGCTACCGTGCTCGGTCGCAAGCTGGGTATCTTCGATGCCTCTGAAATCGAAGCGGGCAAAGCCGCCGGTGCCATGGGTCTGGTGGGGATCTCCGAAGGGGCGATTCCATTCGCCGCCCGTGATCCGCTGGCCGTTATTCCGGCCAACATTCTGGGTAGCATGACTGCTGCGGTGATGGCCTTCCTGTTTGGCATCACCAACAGCGTCGCCCACGGTGGCCCTATCGTCGCCCTGCTGGGTGCGGTCAACAAGCCGCTGCTGGCGCTGCTCTGCATGGTCTGCGGCGCCATCGTCACCGGCGTGGTGGCGGTTGCCCTGAAAAAGCTGCGGGTCAAAAAGAGTGACGAGGTAACGCTGGCCAAGGCGGCCTGAGTGCCCCCTCACCATCGCGGCTCGTAGAGCATGACAAGAGGCCACCCCACGGGGTGGCCTCTTTGCGTTTGTCGAACAAACCCGCCAAGGGGATTTGCCTTCTGTTATGCCCGCAGTAATGGGCGCTGCTGATGCTGAGCCAGGGTCATCAATACCTCCAGCTGCTCCTGTTTTTGCACCATAACGCCATTGCGGCTGGTGCGCATGCTGCTGACTACATCCTCTACGCTCAACTGATTGTTGCGCGGCTCATGCATCGCCATGGCACCGATCACCTGCGCGGTACGACCCACCCCGGCACGGCAATGAACCACCGGTAGCAATTTGTTCTCATCCCCCACCGCCGAACTGCCCGCCTTCTCATACATGGCGCGCTTCGCTTGCGCATTTTGCTCCAGCAGGGCTGACAGCCGTTCAGTAACCTCGGCGCTGACGGCGGTTTTATCTGGCCAGTTGCTGACATGAACCACGGGCACCTGGATCCCCTTCTTGCCAGAGCCGGGCATGGTCAGTGCCATCTGATAAACATCGGCCTGAATGCCATCACCCAGGTCGACACTCATCTTGTGATCGGACTTTACCGATACCGCCCCATATTGGCCGCTCTGACGGAAATAGTCGGGCATCTTGAACTGGGGATTGGCGATTTCGTTGGCGGACGCCAGAACCGCCAGTACCGGCGTCCGGTTGTCGAACAGCATCTGCAGATGACTCTCCAGCTGACTGTCGAGCGGGTACTGGCAAGCAATGGAGCGATGGGTTCCGACCTGCACATAGTTGGCGTTGAGATCAGGGCGCACGGCGGTCATCTTGTTGGCGCGAATGTCGTTGAAGCGGTTGAGCTGACTGCCATCGCGGCTTTGCAGATAACGATCAGGTTGCACCGAGGGTTGCAGCTGTTGCTGCAAACCGGCCAGCCTGCTGCTCAGCTCCCGCTTCGTCTGCGCCCCGTAAGGATCAACCGCCACAGGGGTCACCATTCTGGGCGCGGCACTCATCAGTCGTTCATGCTGCTGGGCCAGTGCCGGGCCGGCATTGCGCGGAGGAAGGGCCGGAGCCTGACGTGGCGGCAATGGCGGCGCATCCTGACCTGCTGGCGCGCTCGCCCCGTGACGTTGTGCCCCCTGCTGACGCATGGCGGCATCCAGCAAGGTCTTGGCATCCCTGAGGGTCAGCTGGTCGCTGCGCAATCCCACCAACTGGCTCTGGCCATGGCCGAGGCTACGCAGCTCGAAGTTGTTCTGATTGAAGCGCACTGTGCTCTTGTGCAGCTCAGCGACATCGTTCTGATTGAGGGCAATTTCCTGCACATGATGAAGCACTTCCCGGGCGAATGCTTTTTCTGTATCCCGGGCACCATTGGTGACGGTCAACCCCTGAAAACGTCCCTCCGTGTTGGCAGCCACGCCGCCTCTCAATTTGCCGGTCACCTCGCCATGTTGCTGCTCGACAAGTCGGGTTACCTGTTGGTGAAGAGAGTGAATCGCTAAGGTCATGTTTACCTCGAATGGCATGAGTGAGCCGCGAGTATAAAAAGTGCTATTCCCCTCTCCTTGCACTGCCGGTCGGAAATTTTTAGCCATATTGCAAAGTGACCGATAGCAACAAAATCGACACCCATAAATGACAAATGAAATGGCTGTTTTTCGATAGTTTGCCCACCTCTCTCCACCTCTGCTGCAGGCAGCCACACATGAACGAACAATTTGACGCCGCGTTAAACGCCCTGGGCCACCACATCGGGATCCCGCTCACTACCACAGAGGGCGTTGCCAGCATCACACTGGACAATAGCCATACCATCCATCTGGCAGCGATCGGCGATAGCCAGCTTGCCCTCTTTATGCGCCTCTCTCCCCTCAACGATGCAGAGCAGGCCATCGCGCTACTGCAACAAAATCTCTTCTCGGCCAATCCCGCCAGCCCGCGTATCGCACTCTCTCCGGATAATCATCTCATCCTCTGGAGCCAGCATCCCCTGAGCGCCATGGATGGCAGCACCCTCTATCAGGCCCTGACCACCCTGCATCACCATAGTCTGAGCCGATTATCGGCCTCCTCTGACATCAGTGAGGCAGACAGACATGACTACTCGCCATCCCCTCTGCTGAAGGTCTAGACAACCGAAACACCAATACAGGGCCGCTTGCAGCGGGCGGCCATGTCACCGGCCTGTGACAGCCAAACCGTTCGCCAAGCTGGCCACTTCGCCATCAATCTGGCCTGCTCAATGTGATCCTCTTCACGCTTGGGGGCCAAATCGGACAAAACTAGGAAAATTTCCTAGCCCCACTAGGGATGGCTCTCAAGCCATTTATTTCCCCCCTGATTAGAGTCACCTCACCTGATGTCGTGACCCGCACCGCGACGGGCAATGTGCCCCGTCATCCCGTGCCGGGCCCGGGTTTATATGGATGGAATGTCGAGCGCAGCAACGGCTGGCAGCCCCTGACTTTCCGTTCCCCCTTCCGTGGCGTGACCTCTTACAACCTATCTACAAATGAGGGGCGCGGCGGAAATACCGTCTATCTCGCAGAGGATGAACGAAGATGTTGAAATTTCTCCAACAGGTCCGGGTCCCCACCCTGGACCTGCCGGTCGAAGCCCGGCGCAAGCTCTGGTTCAAGCCGTTTATGCAATCTTATCTGGTTGTATTTATTGGCTATTTGACCATGTATCTGATCCGCAAGAACTTCAACATTGCGCAAAATGACATGATCCAGGAGTACGGTCTCTCCATGACCGAGCTTGGCATGATCGGTCTTGGCTTCTCCATCACCTACGGGGTGGGCAAGACCATCGTCTCCTACTACGCCGATGGCAAGAACACCAAGCAGTTCCTGCCGCTGATGCTGATCCTCTCCGCGCTCTGCATGCTGGGCTTCAGTGCCAGCATGGGCGGCACGGGTTTTAGCCTCTACTTCATGATCTTCTTCTACGCGGCCAGCGGTTTCTTCCAGAGCTGCGGCGGTTCGTGCAGCTATTCCACCATCACCAAGTGGACCCCTCGCAACAAGCGCGGCACCTATCTGGGTATGTGGAACCTCTCCCACAACGTGGGCGGTGCCGGTGCGGCCGGTGTAGCGCTGTTCGGTGCCAACTACCTGTTTGATGGCAACGTGCTCGGCATGTTTATCTTCCCGTCCATCATCGCGCTGGTCGTCGGCTTTATCGGCCTGCGTTTTGGTAGCGATTCACCGGAAGCCTATGGCTTGGGCAAGGTGGAAGAGCTGTTTGACGAAGTGGCGAGCGAAGAGGATATCGCCACCGAAGAGCAGAAGCTGACCAAGGGTCAGATCTTCGTGAAGTACGTGCTGCTGAACAAGGTGATCTGGCTGCTCTGCTTTGCCAACATCTTCCTCTACGTGGTGCGCATCGGTATCGACCAGTGGTCCACCGTCTACGCTCACCAGGTACTGGGCTTCTCCAAAGAGATCGCCATTCAGGGCTTCACCTTCTTCGAAGTGGGCGCACTGGTCGGCACCCTGATGTGGGGTTACCTCTCCGATCTGGCCAACGGCCGTCGTGGTCTGGTGGCTTGCGTGGCGCTGGCGCTGATCATCGCCACCCTGGGTCTCTACCAGCATGCGACTACCCAGTTCATGTTCCTGGGCTCCCTGTTCACCCTGGGCTTCCTGGTGTTTGGTCCGCAACTGCTGATCGGCGTGGCCGCCGTGGGCTTCGTACCCAAGCAGGGCATCAGCGTGGCCGATGGCGTCAAGGGCACCTTTGCCTACCTCATCGGTGACAGCTTCGCCAAACTGGGTCTGGGCATGATCGCCGATGGCACCCCCATCTTCGGTCTGACCGGCTGGACCGGCACCTTCGCCGCGCTCGACATCGCCGCAGCCACCTGTCTGGTGCTGATGGCCTGTGTCGCAGTGGCCGAAGAGCGCAAGATCCGCCGCATCAAGCGCGAACTGAAAGCCACCGAGCTGGCAGCCCAGACCGCCTGATCCCCTCAAGATTGTCGCTGATTGTTCAGGGCCACCCACACGGGTGGCCCTTGTTGTTTTGGGAAACCGGACACCCGACTGGCCCGACATCTGCCTGCACTGCCGCTCAAGGGGCAGGCATATCCCCATCAAGATCCCACTTTTCATATGGACTTTTGGTAAAAGCCCCCCGCTGGCGCTATCTTGTTGCTCCCCCTTGTCAGCATCACAGAGAGCAGATGAAGATCGTCGCCGTCACCGCTTGCCCGACCGGTATTGCCCATACCTATATGGCTGCCGATGCCCTGCAAAAAGCCGCCACTGCGCTGGGGCTCAAGATCAAGGTAGAAACACAGGGCGCCATGGGCATGGAGAACATGCTGACCGCCCGCGATATTGCCAGCGCCGATCTGGTGCTGATTGCCTCCGATATCGAGATTGAGCAGAAAGAGCGCTTCCTCGGCTGCCCCATCCATCAGGTGACACTGGAAACCGTGCTGCTGGATGCCAACGCCGTACTCAAGGCCCTGCCGATCCCGGCCTGATGCTGACCCGCGAGATCACCTTTTACTGCCAGCAGGGGTTGAGCATCACCCAGGCCAAGCAGTTGAACCGGCTGGCGGGGATGTTCAAATCCACCATCCGCTGCGCCAACCTCACCCGACGCCAGACCGTTGCCGCCAGCAACCAGCTCTCCCTGTTGACCCTCGCCACCCAACCCGGCGATCTCTGCCAGTTACAGATCGAAGGGTGCGATGCCGAGCTGGCCCATATGGCCTTCACCTGCTGGTGCGGCGAACTGGGTCAACCGCTGGTGCGCCCGCGCACCGCCGCGCTGGCCGAATTGCGACTGGCCAACGCCCTGCCCGACTACCATTTTGCCCTGCGCCAGTTGGCCCACAGCCCAGCGCCGCTGAGCAAGAGCGAGGCACTCGAACATCTGATCGATCTGCTGCCCGCCGAGCTGGTCACCCACCGCGCCACACTGACCGCCGCAGTAGAACGGCGCGAGCAGGTCTCGGCCACCATCATCCGCCCCGGCCTTGCCATGCCCCATGTATTGAGCGATGGGATCAGCCAGCCTGCGCTGACCCTGCTTAGCTGCAAAGAGCCCATCGAGTGGGGCTCCCAGATTGGGCCGGTAGAGACCATCATTCTGCTGGCGGTGCCGGTCGGCAGCGGACGGGAGACCCTGCGCCCCCTCACCCGACTGGCGCAGGCGATGATCGACGATGTGGTCAGCCACGCCCTGTTGCAGGCAGGCTCGGCCCCCGCCCGTCAGGCTATCGTGATCGAGAGCCTGCTGAGTTAAGCCTGCGACGTTAAACCACTTTGCCCATGTCATACGGGGCTCTTTGCACGCGTCCTGTCACGCAGCCATTCATCCTGCCCTCAGCACCCTGTGATACACTCGCTGCCATCGTCTGTCTGAAGTGTGTATCCGATGAAATCTCCCCGTCCCCGTCTCTCTGCCAGCCGTGCGCCGCGCGATAACGCCCCGCGCACGGCGGCCAAACCAGCCGCACCCCGTCATGCCGCCACCCGCAAACCGGAGCTGGCCCCCGAGGATCGCAAGTTGCTCCTGCTGAACAAGCCCTATATGGTGCTCTGCCAATTCACCGACGAGGCGGGCCGGGAGACCCTCAAGGATTACATCAAGGAACCCGGCATCTATGCCGCAGGGCGGCTCGATCGCGACAGCGAGGGGCTGTTGCTACTCACCAACGACGGCAAGCTGCAGGCACGCCTCACCCAGCCGGGGGAGAAGACCCCCAAGACCTACTGGGTGCAGGTGGAAGGGATCCCGAGTGAAGAGAAGCTGGCCGCCCTGCGCGCCGGAGTCGAGCTCAATGACGGCATGACCCTGCCCGCCGGGGCGCGCATCATGGATGAACCTGCGGTGTGGCCACGCAATCCGCCCATTCGCGAGCGCAAGGAGATCCCCACCAGCTGGCTGGAGATCACCATCATCGAGGGGCGCAACCGCCAGGTGCGGCGGATGACCGCCCATATCGGCCACCCCACCCTGCGCCTGATCCGTTATGCCATCGGCGACTGGACGTTAGATGGTCTGGCGCCGGGGACAAGCCGCAGCCTGCCCGCCCCCGAGCTGGCACCGCTCTCCACCAGCCGCCCGCGTCCCTCCTCATCCCGTTCAGGCGGTAACGCCAAACCGGCAGGGGATGCACCACGGCGGGCCAGCCAGCCGGGACGGGACGAGCGTCCCCGCAGCACTCACGTAACCGAGCGCGCAACCTCAAGCCCGACCGGCGGCAAACCCCGCAGCAGCGGGCGCGGTACGGCACGTAGACCGGCCCGCGCAGTCAATCCCAATAGCAGCGACAAGGAGTCATGATGAGCAATCAGGCAGAGCAATCGACCACCAGCTATGCCCGCATGGAGGCGCGCCTGACAGTCGCTGCCGTGGTGCAGTGGCAAGGCCGCTTTCTGGTGGTGGAAGAGGAGATAAAAGGCCAGCGCCGCTTCAACCAACCCGCTGGCCATGTGGAGCCGGGAGAAAACCTGCAGGAAGCGGCCTGCCGCGAGCTCAAAGAGGAGACGGGGCTGACCGCTACGCCAACCGCCTGGCTCGGCACCTATCTGTTCAAACCGGCCGACAGCGAGGCCACCTATGTGCGCACCGCCTTAATCTTCGACCTTGAAAAAGCGCCCGGCCAGCACCATCCAGAGGATCCTGACGGCGATGTGCTCGCGTGCCACTGGCTCACTCTGGAAGAAATAGCGGAATGCAAACCGGCCCTGAGAAGCCCCTTGGTATGGCAGTGCATTCAGGACTATCTGGCGGGGACACGGCTGCCGCTCTCGGCGCTCAAGGCCTTTATCTGAGAGCCTGCCCACGCTCTTACTGCGAGACCGTGATCAAGGCTCATGTGCTGCTCGGAATCCTCACGTATATCTATACGTTCCGGTTCCTGCGCTGCTCTTTACCTTGCTGACGGCCTCTCGTGACAGATCGTGAACAGGCTATGCGGGACCGTTTGGCGCCACTTTTTCATCATGGTGCCAACAAATAGAAAAACGATTTCCTGCTATCAGGCTCCTGATGGGAACTGCGGCATGGATATGTGACCGGGGGCGCAAAACTCTGGTAGAATACGCCCCGTTTAAACGAACTGGTAACTTCGACTAATGACAGACAACAGCCAAATCAAGGTGATCGTCGGCATGTCCGGCGGCGTGGATTCTTCCGTCTCGGCCTACCTGCTCCAGCAGCAGGGCTATCAGGTCGAAGGCTTGTTCATGAAGAACTGGGAAGAAGACGACACGGACGAGTACTGCTCTGCCGCCCAGGATTTGGCTGATGCCAAGGCCGTCTGCGACAAGCTGGGGATGAAACTCCACACCATCAACTTCGCCTCCGAGTACTGGGACAACGTGTTCGAGCACTTCCTCGAAGAGTACAAGGCGGGCCGTACGCCGAACCCGGATATCCTGTGCAACAAGGAGATCAAGTTCAAGGCGTTCCTCGAATTTGCCGCCGAAGAGCTGGGTGCCACCTACATCGCCACCGGCCACTATGTGCGCCGTGACGACAGCACCGGCCGCCCGCGCCTGCTGCGCGGTCTCGATACCAACAAGGATCAGAGCTACTTCCTCTACACCCTGAGCGAGAAGCAAGTGGGTCAGAGCCTGTTCCCGGTTGGCGATCTGGAAAAACCGGAGGTGCGCCGCATCGCCGAGCAGCTCGATCTCATCACCGCCAAGAAGAAAGACTCCACCGGCATCTGCTTTATCGGCGAGCGCAAATTCAAGGACTTCCTGGCCAAGTTCCTGCCTGCCCAGCCCGGTAAAATCGAAACCGTGGATGGCAAGGTGATCGGCGAGCATCAGGGTCTGATGTATCACACCCTGGGCCAACGCAAAGGGCTCGGTATAGGTGGTCGCAAAGATGCCACCGAAGAGGCCTGGTATGTGGTCGACAAAGAGGTCGAACGCAATGTGCTGGTGGTGGCGCAGGGCGAGCATCCTCGCCTCTACTCCGACGGCCTCATCGCCAGCCAGCTGCACTGGGTGGATCGCACCCCGATCCGTGAGCCGCGTCGCTGCACCGTCAAGACCCGCTACCGCCAGCAGGATATTCCCTGCCTGATCCAGCCCATCGACGACGAGACCATCCGGGTCATCTTCGACGAGAAGCAGGCTGCGGTCACCCCGGGCCAGTCCGCCGTCTTCTACGACGGGGAAGTGTGTCTGGGCGGCGGCATCATCGAACAACGTTTCAGCCATCCGGTTTGAATCCTTAACAGAAGGCAGCAGACGTGAGCGATAAATTCCAAGACAGAACAATGGCCTTTGCCGGCATCTGCCAGGCCGCGTATCTGGTGCAGAAGGTGGCCCGAGACGGCAGCTGTGACGAGGCCGCCCTGCGCGAGAGCCTCTCCAGCATTCTGGTGACCAACCCGAGCCAGCCGCTCGAGGTGTTCAACAATACCCATCTGGCCATTCGCGACGGCTACCGTGCGCTGGTCGAACAGCTGGGTGCCGACGGCAGCCAGAAGAATGCCGAGCTGACCCGCTACGTGGTGAGCCTGATTGCGCTGGAGCGCAAGCTGGCCAAGCGCAAGGACATTCTCAATATGCTGGGTGAGCGGATCAGCCAGATTGGCCGCCAGCAACAGCACTTCGACCTGCTCGACGAGCAGATCCTGGCCAACATGGCGAGCATCTACAGCGATCTTATCAGCCCGATCGGCCCCAGAATCCAGGTTGCGGGCACCCCGCTGTTCCTGCAGCAGCCGCTGGTGCAGCACAAGGTGCGCGCCCTGCTGCTGGCGGGCATTCGTGCCTGCGTGCTGTGGCGTCAGCTCGGTGGCAGCCGCACCCAGATCATCTTCGCTCGCAAGAAGATGGTGGAGCTGGCCAAACGTTACTAATCATCGGCTCGCGCGCGGGCAAGCGAGGTCGACATCAGGGTGAACAGCCGCACATCCGCCTTGATAACGACTCCGGCCCACGCGCGAGTGGATACGGATACCCCCACACCAATCATCAGGAGTTCACCCCATGGAGCTGTCCGCGCTGACTGCTGTTTCCCCGATTGACGGTCGTTATGGCGACAAGGCCGATGCCCTGCGCCCTATCTTCTCCGAATTCGGCCTGCTGCGTTTTCGCGTCGAAGTCGAGGTACGCTGGTTGCAAAAACTGGCCAGCCACGCCGGGATCCCGGAAGTCCCTGCCCTGAGCGCGGCCGCCAATGCCCTGCTCGATGGCATCGTCAGCAACTTCAACGAGAGTGACGCCGCCCGTATCAAACAGATCGAGCGCACCACCAACCATGATGTGAAAGCGGTGGAGTACTTCCTCAAAGAGAAAGTCGAAGTGAACCCGGAGCTGGCGGCTGTCAGCGAGTTCATCCACTTCGCCTGCACCTCGGAAGACATCAACAACAACTCCCACGGTCTGATGCTGAAAACCGCCCGCGAAGAGGTTATCAAACCTTATTGCGAGAAGCTGATCAGCGAGCTCAAACGTCTGGCTCACGAGTACCGAGACATGCCGCTGCTCTCCCGTACCCACGGTCAGCCGGCCACCCCGAGCACCATGGGCAAGGAAATGGCCAACGTCGCCTACCGTCTGGAGCGCCAGTACAAGCAGATCATGGCAGTGGAGATCCTCGGCAAGATCAACGGTGCAGTCGGCAACTACAACGCCCACATCAGCGCCTACCCGGATGTGGACTGGCACCAGTTCTCCGAGGAGTTTGTGACCTCCCTGGGCCTTTCCTGGAACCCCTACACCACCCAGATCGAGCCGCACGACTACATCGCCGAGCTGTTCGATGCCATGGCCCGCTTCAACACCATCCTGATCGACTTCGACCGCGATGTGTGGGGTTACATCTCGCTGGGTCACTTCAAGCAGCGCACCATCGCCGGTGAAATCGGCTCCTCCACCATGCCGCACAAGGTCAACCCCATCGACTTCGAAAACTCCGAAGGCAATCTGGGTCTGGCCAACGCCGTGTTCCAGCATCTGGCGAGCAAACTGCCTATCTCCCGCTGGCAGCGCGACCTGACCGACTCGACCGTGCTGCGCAACCTGGGTGTGGCGGTGGGTTACTCCCTGATTGCCTATCAGGCGACCCTCAAAGGCATCTCCAAGCTGGAAGCCAACAGTGCCGCCATGACCGCCGATCTGGATGCCAACTGGGAAGTGCTGGCCGAGCCGATCCAGACCGTGATGCGCCGCTACGGTATCGAGAAGCCTTACGAGAAGCTCAAAGAGCTGACCCGTGGTCGCCGCGTCGATGCCGAAGGGATGCGTACCTTTATCGACACTCTGGAGTTGCCGGAAGCGGTGAAGGTTGAGCTGAAGAAGCTGACCCCGGCCAACTACATCGGTGACGCCCAGCGTCTGGTTGATCTGCTGAAATAAGCGGATAAATGACACCACCGGGGCCCTGTGCATGATCTGCAACAGGGCCCCGGTTATTTTATGTGGCACCCTATACAGGGTTTGCAAGAGGGCTTGCCCGAGCTTGGCAGCCGCCTCTGGCAAGACCTCTCCTGACCTTTGTCGAACCCTTTGACGAGAAGATCTATGTACGAACTCAATCTGGATATCGCTCACTTCCTCGAGCACTACTGGCAGAAGCGCCCGCTCCTTATCAAGGGCGGCTTCACCGACTTTCAGGATCCCATCAGCCCGGATGAGCTGGCGGGTCTGGCCATGGAGGAGGTGGTCGAGTCCCGCCTCGTCACCCGTTTCGACGGCAAGTGGGATGCAGCCCACGGCCCCTTCGAATCCTACGACCATCTGGGCGAAGAGAACTGGACCATTCTGGTACAGGCTTGCAACCACTGGGCCCCCGAGGTGAACGAGCTGGCCGTGCCGTTCCAGTTCATCCCCGGCTGGCGACTGGACGACGTGATGGTGAGCTTCTCCACCCCCCACGCGGGTGTCGGCCCCCACATCGACAATTACGATGTATTCATCACCCAGGGTATCGGCAAGCGTCACTGGCGGGTTGGTGATGCGCTGCCGCTCAACGAGTTTGCCGCCCACGCCGCGCTGCTGCACTGCGAGCCGTTCGAGGCGATCATCGACGTCATCATGGAGCCGGGCGATATCCTCTACATTCCGCCCGGATTCCCCCACGAAGGCTACGCCATCGAGCCCTCCATGAACTTCTCGGTGGGCTTCCGCGCACCGGATGCCAAGGCGCTGATCTCCTCCTTTGCCGATCACCTGATCGACAACGAGGTGCGTACCGAGCGTTACAGCGACCCGGATCTCAAGCCCCGTGCCCGTCACGGCGAGATCCAGCCCCACGAGCTGCACCGTCTGCGCGAGCTGATGCAACAGGCGCTCGATGACGAGACCCTGTTCAAGGAGTGGTTCGGCACCATGATCTCAGAGGCCAAGCACGATCTGGACGTCAATCCGGTGGAACCGGACTACAGCGCCGAGGAGGTAGCCGACCTTCTGACCCAGGGCGAGCCCGCCATCAAGGTGCCGGGTCTGCGCAGCGTCTGGTTTAGCGGCGATAGCCAGCAGTGCTATATCGACGGCGAAGCTTGGACCCTGCAAAGCGAAGATGCGGCAGCCATTTCCCTGTTGTGTGACAAGGACATCATCACTCAGGCCGACATGGTGGAGCTGGCTGATCAGGCCGGTTTCCTGCAACTGCTGACCCGTCTGGTCAACCGCGGTTACTGGTTCTTCAACTGATCCTGCTGTAACTGAACAATAAAAAGGCGCCTTATGGCGCCTTTTTTGTCACTCTGCGACGGTTCGTTTAACAATCGATTCGCGAAGCTGAACCCACTCTTGATGAACCGGTAAGTGGTGCTTTCTTGAGCTAACATTGATGAGTATCATGCATCCGTTCCTGTTCAGAAGAGAAGCGCCACCATGCAGATCACCTCCCAGCCCATGCCACTGCCCGATTACAGCAAATACCCCTCCTACCCCGATGTGACACCCGAGCAGATCAATAAAGCCCGCAATGAAGCGTTGGCCAAGAAAGATGAATTGCAGGCGCAGAGCGAGGAGAAAGCAACGGCTCGCAGAACCATGGCTGTCTCCTATACCGCCCACCAGCAGGATAAAGCCGTGGTGGAGCGCTACCTGGAAGCCAGCGGTCAGGAGACCGACAGCAAGTCGGGCCCGAGCACGGCTGAAGTGTATCAGGCGGCGAATCGCTACCAGCGCCAACAGAATCTGAGCGACTACATGCAATTCCAGCAGAGCCCGCTCGCCCGGCAGATGGGTGACATGGTGGGCGAAGATAATCGCAAGGGCACCCAGCTCGACATTATCGCCTGAGTGAACTGCTCGAATAAGCCCGGCAGGGACCGATATAAACTGAAAAAGCCCTCGATGAGGGCTTTTTCGTTATGACTTGTCGCTGCGACTGTTCGCTATAGATGGGCCTCTTCTGCCTGCGCATCCGGTAACTCGTCGGGGAGCTCATCAAACAGCGGGTGATAGAGCACCTCCCCCCGCACACCCGCAAAACCGCGCTCCTGCAGCTCCATCGCCATAAAGCAGTCGGCAGGCACCTCATAGATGCAGTGCAGGCCAAACTCGCTGGCCGGGCGGAAACCGAAACGGCTGTAGTAGACCGGATCCCCGAGTACCACCACCCCTTTCCAGTCCATCTCGAGCGCCGTATCAAGCCCTTCACGAATAAGGTCCGAGCCAATCCCCTGACCTTGCCAGTCGGGATGAACCGCAACCGGCGCCAGACCGAGCCAGGGCCCTTCCATGCCGTTAATGGTGATCGGGCTTAGCATCAGGTGCCCCATAAACTCGTACTCTTCCTCTTCGACCATGGTCACCACGGCAGCGCCACATTCGCGCAGGCGGTTGACCAGTTCGGCCTCATCGGAACGACCAAAGGCGGCACTCAGCAGCTCATAGACCGGCAGCATGTCACCGGGGCGCTCGGTTCTCAACATCTGGTATTACTCCTCGTACAGCAGAGCAGGCATTATTCCACACAACGGCTGGTCACTCTGAGTACCTTTGTCCAAAAATGGGAGGGTGCACTCAGGAAAACGAGCTGCAAACTGCTGCTGCAAGGCTGACAGCGTAGCCGAGGTGACCCTGTTCATCGCCTCGCAGTAGGCCAGCCAAAAGACGGGCGCATCCTGCGCCAACCGCTCGAAGGTCAATTCGGGCGTTTGATGCCAGCAGCCATCCAGCTCGTCGACCAGCTCCGGCAGCTCCACCAGCAGCCGTAACTGCTCATAACGTATCTGCGGCGAGTCACCCTGGTCACCCAGCGCCTGCGCCAGCAATTGGTTGAACCAGTGGAGCCGTGATGCACGATCCTCGCGGCTGAGCAGTTCGGGCCCCTGGCGCTGCAGCGCAGCCAGTTGCAGCAGCCATGCCAGCCCCTGTTCATCCCGATCTTTGAGCAACACACCACCAAGATGGGACATCTGTTCCGGTTCAGCCTGATCCAGCAGATCAACGGGGTAACAGCGCAGCGTCAGCAACTGCTCAAGATGCGGCGAACAGCAGGGCTCCTCCCCCGTTCCGGTCTCATCCACAAAGAGCGAGATGGCCAGCTTGCCGTTGGCACTCTGCCGATTGCTCGTGGCGGGATCCCACAGGATCACCACGGCGATCCGCTCATCAGCAAGCCAGCAGGCAATTTCCTCGGGCAAGGAATTGGGCAAGGAGGAGGGAGCGCGATCCAGCCGCCAGTAGCTCACCTCGCACGGTTGACGACCGCTGAGCTGGCGCCGCCCGCGATAGTGCATCCCCAGTTTGGCCATCACCCGGCCGGAGGCTAAATTGTCCGGCATATGGCGAGCCGTCAGCGCTGGCAGTTGCAGTTGGTCAAAAGCGAACCCCTTGACCAAGCGTGCCGCCCGGGTGGCCAGACCGCGATTCTGCCAGGGCACGCCCACCCACCAGGCCAGCTCGCCATTCCAGTGCAGGGAGATCACCCCGACCAGCGCCGCACCTTGCTCCTCTGGCAAGGTGATGGCCCAACTCCAGCCAAGCCCAAGCGCCGCCTTGCGCCAGCTGAGCGCCAGCCAGTCGCGGGCCCCCTCCGGCGGATAGGGATGAGGAATATTAAGGGTGTAGCGAGCCAGCTCCTCGTCGCTGCAGTAGCGCACGATCTCGCGGTCATCGGCGGCCTGCAGTGGTCGCAGCACGACGCCTGATAGCGGATGCTCCTCAACCAGGGTCGGCACCGTCACGCGGCGCGCCAGCAGGCGATTTAGCACGGCGCCCAAATCGGCCTCGGGGGTGAGTGGCAGGTCAGCCCCCACCGGGCCAAGGGTCAGCAGCCCCTGCTCCCTGGCGAGGGTCAGCAGCGAGGTGGAGGCACTGATCAGGATCTGGCTGCTGGGATCGACATGAAAATCCGCCAGCAGATCACCATCGAGCCAGGCGGCCAGCAGAGCCCCCGGGCAGAGCACCCCGTCAGGGGGACAACTCGCCCAGGAAGCATCGCTTTGATCGAGGGAGGCCGCCGCCTTGCCCAGCAGCAGTTGCCAATGATGGCCTTGCCGCTGCCAGTGCTGCAACAGCGCAGCCCACTGCGGTTGCCACAGAGTCGCCTCGATCAGCAGTTCCATCAGCTGGCCTGACAGGCCGCAGGCAGCGTCAGGTGACGGGGGTGGGCTTCGATACGGGCGATCCAGCTACGGATAGCTGGCCACCCCTGCAAGGAGAAGATCCCCTCCTCTGCCACGTGGGTATAGGCATAAAGGGCGATATCGGCGATGGTCGGCGCATCGCCGCACAGGTAGGGGCTCTGTTTCAGTTGCTGCTCCATCACCGCCAGCGCCTTCTCGCCACCGGCTTTCAGCCCATCGAGCCGCGCCTCCTGCGACTCGGGGCGGCCGAGATAGTGAACGATAAAGCGGGCCACCGCGATATAGGGCTCATGACTGTACTGCTCGAAGAACAGCCACTTGAGCACCTCGGCCTGCTGGCGCGGATCGGTGGGCCACAAGGCGCTGCCTTGCGCCAGATAGAAGAGGATGGCGTTGGATTCCGCCAGCGCATCGCCTTGGCCCATCTCCAGCACCGGGATCTTGCCGTTGGGGTTCATGGCCAAAAAAGCGGGAGAACGGGTATCCCCCGCCTGAATATCCACCTCTACCCACTCAAGGGGCAGATCCAGCCAGCGGGCCAGCAGCCACACCTTGTAGCAGTTGCCGGAACGCAGATCACCATACAGACGCATACACACTCCTTGTGAAAACGGATTTGAACAGCGCGATCAGGGGGCCAGACGCTCGATATGCCAGCCATCCCCTTCGCGGGTGTAGTAGAAACGGTCGTGCAGCCGGTGTTCGCCACCCTGCCAGAACTCTACCGTCTCGATCACCACCCGGAAGCCGCCCCAGAAGCTCGGCAGCGGCACTTCGCCATTGGCAAACTTCTGCTTGAGCTCGAGGAACTTGGCCTCCAGCACGCCACGGGCCGAAATGCGGGTCGACTGCTTGGAGACCCATGCGGCGATCTGGCTATCCTTGGGACGGCTGTGGAAATACTTCATCACCTCGAAGGTGCTCATCTTCTCCACCCGGCCAGTCACATGAACCTGTCTGTCCAGCGTGTGCCAGGGGAAGAGCAGGCTGATACGGGGATTGCCTTCCAGCTGCTGCGCTTTGCGGCTGCCCATGTTGGTGTAAAAGACCATCCCCTGGGCGTCGTAGTGCTTGAGCAGCACGGTACGCTGCCAGGGCTGACCCTCGGCATCCACGGTCGCCACCACCATGGCAGTGGGGTCGGTCAGTTTGGCCTCACAAGCCTGCGCCAACCACTTCTCGAACAGCGCCAGCGGCTCGGCCGGCAGATCGGCCCGGTGCAGCCCGCCACGGGAGTATTCACGGCGCAGATCAGCAACATCCATCATCTTGATTTTCCTTCAAATAAATAATGGTTCCACGACCATCAAGAGAGTGACGCAGGCATTGTGCTCCGCCCGTCTGCCAGTGACAAGCCATAACACAGCGGGGAGGCAACTGCCTCCCCGCTGTGCTTACCTGCACACTATTACCTCTCAATCGCCTCCGGCATGCACTTTTCCAGCATCCGCCGGTTATGTCGGGTGGCATAGTCAATCCGTTGCTCGAACTCCGCCTCCTTGCCCATCTCAATGACATCACCGAACCCTTCCAGATAACGCACTCCGCATCGGGTCCTCGCTTCTGCTTGCCGTGACTCCACAACTCCCGGGGCCATACCGCCACGCCCGCCGCGCACGATGAGCCGATAATCCTGCGCGGCAAGGCTCTCCTCTATTGTCTCGGTCAGAGAGGCGGCCATAACCAGCCCTGTGCAGATATGCAAAAGCAGCAAACTGGCGACTAGCCGTAATATCTGCGCCATCCGGCTGCCCCTCCCATCAGGAGGATCACGATAAGACTCACAGCGCCACCACCACCGCCGCCACCCGCACTGTTATTGTTAATGACGGTTGCACTCTCCGTCGTGGCCGACGCATTACCTTTTATCCCATTGATAGAGAAAAAATATTATTGCTGCATGCCAACTTCAGCCTGGCCGTGCTGGTCAACGGTGCAGGCAACACCACACTGGCCGAGCCGTTATTGGCCAATCCGCTTGCCAGCGTCGTCCAGCTAGACCCGCCATTCTGTGTCAGTGCCAAATCCACGCGAGAGCAGTTAATGGGGGGCTGATCGGTCCCTGCAACATCCCATGTCACCATCTGGGTACTACCCGCCACCATGGTGCCGATCTGCGGGGCTGTGATGGCAAATGCCGCGCCGGTATTGATCACCTGAACCACCATTTCATCACTGCTCACCGCCCCCTGCCCATCGCGCACGGTAAGGCGGAACTGAAGGTTACGATTGGTCGCAGGCCACGCCTCTCCTTTGGCCAATACACCCGAGATCAGCGAGCTCATGGCGGGCAAGGTTCTACGGGGATCCGATGTCGGAGAGACAAAACGAAACAGCGGGCGGGTTCCATAATCCACCATGGTCGCCACACTGTAGGATGCACTGCCAAGATCAACCTGCTCCCAGGTGTAACTCAGGGGATTACCGTCCAAATCCAGCGCGCTGCCAACCAGTGTGAAAGGGGTATTGGCGGGGATCACCCGATCGCCCCCCGCATCCACGACCGGCGCGTTATTGGCAAGCGCCAGATCTGTGCCGCAGGAGGGCAAAGAGGCCATCAGGGTGCGCATCTGCTCGATCGACTTGCTGTGAAAAAAAGGCGCGCTGTTAACCTGCAGATTCTCTTCACCACAGATCCCGGCATAGGCCATGATGGTCGAGCCACTGCCCGGCTCCCAGGCTGAGTCAGCCTTGCGACCCGTCGCACAACTGTCGGCTGTGCCGTTGAAAGAGTGTTCGGCCCCCAACTGATGCCCCAGCTCATGCGCCACATAATCAATAAAGAAGGCATCGCCGACAGGCGGTGAGCCACCCGTCATGCCCCGTGAACGGCTGAAGGGGTTACACAGGGATCTCAGGGTCGCCACCCCGCCACCGGATGTCGCCAGCAGATGGCCCAAATCAAAGGTTGGATTTAACAGTAGCCCCTGATGGGTCTGGTTGATGGCGATATCCTGGGTCGAGTTGGTGAAGGGATCCGTTGCCGGATCGGTGAAAATCACCTTGTCCGTATCGGCTGCAAGCTGAAACTCGGCCCCCACATCACGGCGATAGACTTCGTTGACCCGATTAAGCAGTGTTGCAATAGCCGAAAGTGCTGCGGCCTTGGTACCACCGTGATACTGGGTATATTCCCCCGTTGCCGAGATGGCGATGGTGTAGCGCTTACGCAAATTGCCATCGACCAGCACGGCCCGCTCGCGATCGGCCCCCAGAGAATCCAGCACCTGATCCACATCCTGTCGGCGCCAGGCATCTTGCTGCTCATAAACGGCATAGGAGAAACCGTCCTGAAGCGGATCGATGTAAAAGGTACGCCCCCGGTGAGTAAACATACCGTGAAAACCATGGATGGTGACATCGAATCGACCGGTATCCGTGGCCTGATCGATGGCCTTGCCATTGTAGGTATTGATAGAAGGGTAACGTAGGGCCAACGCGTCAGGGAGCAGGGCATTGGGATGAACATCAAACTGCACCGTAGTGCCATCTGGGAGTGGCAAGGTCAACACACTGGCAAGGTGCTCAGGTTCAAAAGGCTTGTCCGGAACGACAACTCTGACCTTGTCGGCTCGCACATCATAGGCGCCCCCCCTTGCCACGCTCTCATCCATGAAGGTCCACTGGGGTTCTGCCGCAACCTGAACAGACAAACTGGTGATAATCACCGCAATGCCATGCTTCATAGAGCCTCCTTGCCCTACCTTGGTGATCCCAAGTATGGTGCAGCGTAAATGGCCGATCGGCGTGACAGACAGAAAAGAAAATCCGCACAAAACCGCTATCACGCTTAAAAATCCTGCTACTACCGATCCCCACACCTCCGGTGAAACAAGCGGACTCCGTTCAAAAGCGGAAAAAAATGAAGGCGCCATTGGCGCCTTCACGGATAACCTGGGGGCAGAAGTGCCCCTCATCTGGATGGATATATTGGTGTATTACGGCTTGTCAGCACCCGATGCTGCCGGGCAATGCGTCACCATGAGCTGGTTATACTCGCTGGCATAAGCGCTCAGCCTGGCATGTGCCTCTTTCTGCTCGGGTCTTATCACATCACCCAACCCATCCAGATAACGCACGCCGCAGCGCGCCTTTGCCTCTGCCTGCTGCTCGGCTGCAATACCGGGGGCGAACTCTCCCCGCCCGGCTATCACTATCAGGCGGTAATCCTGCCTGGCGAGGTTTGCCCCCACCTCCTGTTCCAACGTGCTGGCATCGACCTGACAGCCACCTAGCATGGCAAGCAGCAACAGGGGAATACCCCTCATGTGCGCCTCCGTTGCCAGCCAAGCAGCGCCAGTGCCAGCGTCCACAATCCGAGCGACCCGCCACCACCACCGCCACCTGAATTAGAGCCACCTTGTACCAAAGGCAGTTTGAGGGGGCTGATGGCAAAGAAGATGTTGTCGCTGCAAGCCACTTTCAGCCTGACGCTGCTGGTGAGATTGGCGGGCAGCGTCACCGTTGCAGCTCCATTGTTGGGCTGACCGGCCGCCAGGGTTGTCCAGCTCGCACCCTCATCCTGGGTCACCGAGATGTCCACCTTGCTGCAACTGATAGGTGCCACCGTGGTGCCCGCCACATCCCATGCCACTGCCTGACTGGCACCCGGAGTGAGGGTAACCCCATAAAACGGGTTGGTGATGCGAAATGCCGCGCCGGTATTGATCACTTGCACTTTCATGTCATCGCTGGCAACTCCCCCCTGACCATCACGCACCGTCAGTCTGAAGTTGAGATCCCGGTTGGTGGTCGGCCAAGCTTCACCTTTGGCGAGAGTACCGGAAAGCAACGATGGCAAGCTTGGCAAAGTCCGCTCGGCAGAGCTGGTGGGAGAGACAAAACGAAACAGCGGCCGGGTTCCATCGTCAATCATGGTGGCGGCACTGCTCGATTCAGTACCCAGATCGATCTGCTCCCAGTTGTAGAGCAGAGAATCTTTATCCAAATCTCCACCCGCCCCTTTCAACATAAAGGCCGTATTGGTAGGGATCACATAGTCCCCCCCTGCTGCCGCCTGCGGGGCATTATTGCTCAACGGGAGAGTAGTTCCGCAAGTCGATACGTTCGCCATGTGCGCCCGCATCTGTTCGATGGATTTGCTATGGAAGTAAGGCTCACTATTGGCCTGAATATTCTCGTCACCACAAATGCCGGCATAGGCCATGATGGAGCTGCCACTGCCCGGTTCATATGCCTGTGTATCAGCCCTATTGCCACCACCGCAACTGTCCGTGGTACCGTTAAAGGTGTGGTCGGCACCGAACTGGTGGCCAATTTCATGGGCCACATAGTCAACGAAAAAGGCATCCCCCACCGGCGTGGGTGAGCCCGACATCCCGCTCGACTTCTGGTTGTTACAGAGCACAGCCAAACCGGCCAGCCCGCCACCGCCGGTATTCAGAACATGGCCGATATCAAAATTGCCTACCAAACCTTTATTAACAAAATAATCAGCTTGCACCCCGATATTGGTATCAGCATCCGTATCATCATTGGCGAACGGATCGCTGGCAGGATCGGTAAAGATCAGGTTGTCATTGCCACTGGCCAGCACGAATTCGGCGCCCACATCCCGTTGATAGACCTGATTGATCCGGCTGAGCAAGGTGGTGATAGCTGCCAAGGTGAGCACTTTGGAACCACCGTGGTAGCGGGTAAATTCCCCCGTCGTCGAAATGGCGATGGTATATTGCTTGCGGACATTGCCATCCACTTGCACCTTGCGCACCCGCTTGCTGATCTGCGAACCAATGATCTTGTCCGCCTCATCTTCCAGCCGACTATGGGCATCTTGCTGGTAATAGACGGCATACCCTTCGGCATTGCGCAGCGGATCGACAAACACCATCTGGCCCTGATGGCTGAACATGGCGTGGAAACCCTGTGGCCCCAGATCGAAGCGCCCGGTATCGACCGAATGCGCCGGGTTGTAGCCCTTGAAGGTGCGGATCTGCGGATACTTGGCTGCAAGGTCTGCGGGCAGCACGTCGTAAGCTTCCAACGCAAAGGTAACCTCCCCCCCATCGGGCAGCGGCAGGGTCAGCTCACTCGCCCCGGCTTTCAGTCCGGCAAAATAGTCGAGCGGCACCTTGGCAACCCGAAACTGATTGGCCCGCACTTCATAACCTTGCTCAGCAGTCGCTCTGGCGGCTATCGTGCTCCACTCGCCAGCCATCAGGCTGGTTGAGCCCAGCATGCTGGCCATCAGCAAGGCAACCGTAGAGTATTTCGTCACATGCATTGTTTTTAGTCCTTGTATTAATGCAATCGCCTGAATTGCGGCCTGTACTTTATTTTTATTCGGCCACATCAATACAAAGCTGAAGCAACCCTTTCCACCATTCCCGAGTGGGAGTGTTGCGCCAACCCCGTCTAACCCCTATCATTGCGCGGATTTGTCAATTTTAGAACTGCCCCTCTTCACAAAGGTTCGGTTCATCTTTATCTGGCCAAGGTTAATCTCATGCTCAAATCCCCACTGTTGCCCCGTTTCGGGGATCTGGTCGTTGCCATTGTTGACGATGTACTCGGTCAGGGTCTCACCCTCGACCGCGCTTATGCCCGTCACTTCTCCGGCATCGAACTCAAACCGCAAGAACAGGCAAGGATTGCCCTGGTCACCGGCGACCTGCTGCGTCGTCTCAGCCTCTATTGCTTCCTGACCGGCATTCAGGTCCGTCAGGCCGAAAAGAATGTCTGGCCGCTGCTGCACAGCTGGCACGCCTTCCACAAGATTGCCCAGCCCAACAACCCGACCCTGGATCGCTTCAATGAAGATGCCTTCCGCCGCCGTCTGACCGAGGCGAAGAAGAACCCGGTATTGATGGATGGTTGCCCGAGCTGGCTGGAGAAACTGGGCAGCGAGCAACTGGGTGAAGCCTGGCCTGCCGAGCGTGCCGCCTTGGCCTGGATGCCCAAGCGTTACCTGCGGGTCAACACCCTCAAGTGCACCCGTGATGAGCTGCAGGCCATTCTGGCCAAAGAGCAGGTCACCACCATTCCGGTTGATGGTGTGGAGACTGCCCTGCAGGTCACCTCCGACGCAGCCCTGTTCCGCACCAAGGCCTTTGCCGATGGCTGCTTCGAACAGCAGGACGCAGGCTCCCAGCTGGTTGCTGCGGCGCTGGAAGTCACCCCTGGCATGCGCGTCATCGACGCCTGCGCCGGTGCCGGTGGCAAGACCCTGCACATCGCCGCCATGATGCAGGGCAAAGGCCGTCTGCTGGCGATGGATGTGGAAGAGTGGAAGCTGGAGAACCTCAAGCAGCGTGCCCGCCGCGCCGGCGCCCACAACGTGGAGACCCGGGTCATCACCAGCAGCAAGA
Organism: Aeromonas sp. QDB11; assembly: GCF_027705265.1. Lineage (NCBI taxonomy): Bacteria > Pseudomonadati > Pseudomonadota > Gammaproteobacteria > Aeromonadales > Aeromonadaceae > Aeromonas > Aeromonas sp. QDB11. The sequence goes on from NZ_JAPDBM010000046.1 coordinate 31,238, forward strand.
CCGTCAAGCGCCTCAAAGAGAGCGCGGATCGCCTGCTGCTGGACGTCCCCTGCTCCGGTCTTGGCGTGCTCAAGCGAAATCCGGATGCCAAGTGGCGCGATACCGCCGAGCGTCTGCCGGTGCTGGTCGCCCTGCAGGAAGAGATCCTGCAGCGCTACAGCCAGATGGTGAAAGTGGGCGGCATGCTGGTTTACGCTACCTGCTCCATCCTGCCCGAGGAGAACCGCCAACAGGTGGACAAGTTCCTCGCCGCCAACGAAAACTTCCGCCTGCTCGGTGATCACACCGTGAGTCCGGCGGCTACCGGTTTCGACGGTTTCTATCTGGCGCGCATCGAGCGGATCGCCTGATCCAGAATGGCCCACTCCTTGCGCCCTTATCGCGCAAGGCGGGTTCGATGAAAAAAGAGCGGCAGCCCTCGGGCTGCCGCTCTTTTTATTGATAAGGATCGCCGCGTCAGGACTCCAGCGCAGCAATTGCCTCTATCTCGATCTTCACATCCTTGGGCAGGCGGGCCACCTCCACGCAGGAGCGCGCTGGATACATGGCATCGTGCTCGGTGAAAAAGTCGTTGTAGACCCGGTTGACCGCAGCAAAGTCATTCAGATCGGAGACGAACACCGTGGTCTTGAAGATATTGCGCACCTCACCGCCTGCCGCCTCGACAATCGCCTTTACGTTTTGCAGGGAGCGCAGGGTTTGCGCTTCGATACCCTCTGCAATGTCGCCGCTTACCGGGTCCAGCGGGATCTGGCCGGAGGTGTAGAGGATGTTGCCAATCCGGGTGCCCTGCACATAGGGGCCGATGGCGCCTGGCGCCGCTTTGGTAGTGATAACCTGTCGCATCTGTTACTTCCTCGTGCTGACAAACAAAAAGTAGGCCCGGAGCAAACCTGCTCACCCCGGGCATCAGAGTTACATCATGTTGGTGAAGGTTCTGGAGATGACGTCCTGCTGCTGCTCGCGGGTCAGGGCGTTGAAGCGCACCGCATAGCCGGAGACACGGATGGTCAGGCTGGGGTACTTATCCAGATTCTCGATGGCATCCAGCAGCATCTCGCGGTTCATCACGTTGACGTTGAGGTGCTGGCCTCCTTCCACATCCCGCTCATGATGGAAGTAGCCATCCATCAACCCCACCAGATTGTTCTCGCGATTGGCCGGCTCCTTGCCGAGCGCCCCCGGCACGATGGAGAAGGTGTAGGAGATCCCGTCCTTGGCATATTTGAACGGCAGCTTGGCCACCGAAGCGAGCGAAGCGATCGCTCCCTTGCGATCCCGACCGTGCATCGGGTTGGCCCCCGGCGCAAACGGCGCACCGGCGCGGCGGCCATCCGGGGTATTGCCGGTCTTCTGGCCATACACCACGTTGGAGGTGATGGTCAGGATCGACTGGGTCGGCACCGCATTGCGGTAGGTCGGCAGCGCCTGGATCTTCTTCATGAAGCGTTCGACCAGATCGCAGGCGATAGAGTCGGCCCGCTCGTCATTGTTGCCGTACTGGGGATACTCCCCTTCAATCACGAAATCGACCGCCAGCCCGTCAGCATCGCGCACCGGCTTGACCCGGGCGTACTTGATGGCCGCCAGCGAATCGACCGCCACCGACAGACCGGCGATACCGCAGGCCATGGTGCGATAGACGTCGCGATCGTGCAGCGCCATCAGGGAAGCCTCGTAGCTGTACCTGTCGTGCATGTAGTGGATAAGGTTGAGCGCGCTGATGTACTGCACCGCCAGCCAGTCCATAAAGCTGTCGAGGCTGGCCATGACAGTGTCGTAATCCAGCACCTCGTCCATGATGGGCGCCACTTTCGGGCCGACCTGGATCTTCAGCTTCTCGTCCACCCCACCGTTGATGCAGTAGAGCAGGGTTTTGGCGAGGTTGGCGCGGGCACCGAAGAACTGCATCTGCTTGCCGATCACCATGGGGCTCACGCAGCAGGCGATGGCGTAGTCATCGCTCTCGAAGTCGGTGCGCATCAGGTCATCGTTCTCATACTGCAGGGATGAGGTATCGATGGAGACGCGGGCCGCATAGCTCTTGAAGGCCCGCGGCAGCCCTTCCGCCCAGAGGATGGTGAGGTTGGGCTCGGGCGCCGGCCCCATGGTCTTGAGGGTGTGGAGGTAGCGGAAGGAGTTCTTGGTCACCAGGGTGCGACCATCCAGCCCCATGCCGCCGATCACCTCGGTCGCCCAGATGGGATCGCCGGAGAAGAGGGAATCAAACTCGGGGGTACGCAGGAAACGCACCATGCGGATCTTCATGATGAAGTGATCGACCAGCTCCTGGGCATCCTGCTCGCTGATGAGCCCCGACTTCAGATCCCGCTCGATATAGATGTCGAGGAAGGTGGCGGTACGGCCGAGGGACATGGCGCCGCCATTTTGCGACTTCACTGCCGCCAGATAGGCAAAGTAGAGCCACTGCACCGCCTGCTGGGCAGTGCGTGCCGGCCCGGAGATGTCAAAGCCGTAGTTGGCCGCCATCTGCTTGATCTGCACCAGTGCCCGCTTGTGCTCGGCCAGCTCCTCGCGCTGGCGGATCACCTGCTCCAGCTGCTCTCCCCGCTCGAGAGCCGGTTGCAGATCGGCAAACTGCAGCTCCCGCTCACGGATTAGATAATCTATGCCATAAAGCGCGACCCGACGATAATCTCCGATAATGCGACCACGACCGTAACCATCCGGCAAACCGGTCAATACCCCTGACTTTCGGCAGCGCAACATCTCGGGAGAGTAGACGTCGAACACTCCCTGATTATGGGTTTTTCGCAATTCGCTAAAGGTATATTCAAAATCGGGATCCATCTCCCGGCCATACGCTTCAAAAGAGCTGCGGATCATATTTACGCCGCCAAACGGGTGCAGCGCTCTTTTAAGGGGCTTGTCGGTTTGCAGGCCAACGATTTTTTCCAGCCCCTGTTCGATATAACCCGGCCCGTGGGCGGTGATGGTCGTGGCAATATTGGTATCAAAATCGACCGGCGCGTGGGTAGCATTCTCGATACGGATCCCCTCCATCACCTTGTTCCATAAAGTGGTGGTCGCTTCGGTCGCATCTGCTAAAAACTGTTCGTCACCTTCATAGGGGGTGTAGTTCTGCTGGATAAAATCACGGACGTTGATCTCGTGCTTCCAGTTTTCACCGGCAAACCCTTGCCATGCCTGACGGAATTTATCCTGATCCAATTGCATATCAACTTTCATCAAATAAACCTCATTCACTACTCATGACACTACAGTGGAAGATGTCAGACGCACTCGGCCTGACGAACCTGCTGCCCCAGACGAATGGCATCCAGCGCGATCATTTTCTCTTCATTGGTGGGAATAACCGCCGCCAGCACCATGGACTCTGCCGCCGAAATTACCCGGCAGCCCTCGCTATTGGGACGCTGGTTAAACGGCTCGCTGATCGCTACGCCAAATACCTGAAGTCGTTCGCATACCAGCTTTCTTACAAAGGCCGAGTTTTCGCCGATCCCGCCGGTGAAAATAACGGCATCCAGTCGGCGCAATGAGGTGGCATGACCACCGATATGGCGGGCAATACGATGGGCAAAGGCGTGGATCGCCAATTTCGCCCCGGGATGTCCTTCGTGATAGGCAGCTTCCAATACCCGCATATCTGAGGAGAGCCCCGAAATACCCAGCAGGCCGGACTGCTTATTCAATACCCGCTCGATATCCTCGATGGATTGTCCTGTCTTGCTGGCGATATAGGCCAGCGCGCCAAAATCGATATCGCCGCTGCGGCTGCCCATGATCAACCCCTCCAGCGGCGTCATCCCCATCGAGGTATCGACGCTCTTGCCATCCTGTACAGCGCAAATAGAGGCGCCATTGCCCAGATGGGCGATGACCAGACCGGCATGCTGCTCATCCAGCCCCATAAATACGCAAGCCTGCTCGGCGACATAGCGATGGGAGGTACCGTGGAAGCCATAGCGGCGCACGCCGTAATCCTGCAAATATTGGTAAGGCAGCCCATATATATAAGCTTCCGGCTTGAGGGTCTGGTGAAAGCCGGTATCAAATACCGCAATTTGGGGCTGGTTGGGAAATAGCTGGCGGGCGGCCATCACGCCGCTTAAATTGGCGTGATTGTGCAGGGGAGCCAAGGGTGACACCTGCTTGATTTTGGCCAATACATGTTCATCAATGATCACGGCTTCACTAAATTCACTACCACCATGAGCAATTCGATGACCAACCAGTGCAATGGCATCCAGCAGATCCCGTTTTTTCAATTCCGCCGCGATGGCAGCCAATGCACAGGTGTGGTTATTTTCAGGTAATGACATAGCGGGCTCTTTACCCACTTGCAATTGGGGATGGGCCGTCTCAATACCATCCGCCATACCGGATATCACCACCTCGCAGGTTTTACTGTCCAGTACCGAGAATTTGACCGACGAAGAGCCGCAATTGATAACCAGAACCAACGAATCAAACTTCATTACATCGCCTCGATATTTATGATGTCGAGTCACTGCAGTCAGAACATATTTACCACTGAGTGTGGTGGCCAAATCACGGATAGCCTTGCCCTGGGCCCACATAATTGGGCCAACCAAGAACAGGTTATTGCGCACTTCTGACTGCGCCATGCAGACCCCGCCAGGGGGCCTGAATGGCTGATGACTTGCAGAAAAGGTTTTCAGAACAGCTTGGAAACTATATTCAGGATGGTCAGTACACCGATGATGGTGACAAACAGGTTGCTGGCCTGACCTTTATATTTTGCAAGTGCCGGTGTCTTGCTCACCGCATACATCGGCAGCAGACAGAGCAGGGAAGCGATGATTGGCGCCCCCATTGCCTCAATCAGGTCGAGGATGTTGGGGTTCACATAAGCGACCAGCCAGGTCGAACCCATGATGAACAACATACTGACCATGTTGAGTTTTTTACTGGAAACCTTGCTCTTGTCGCCCTGGTAGCCAAAGCGGAGGATAAGACCATTCAACCCTTCCAGCGTCCCCAGATAGTGGCCAAAGAAGGATTTGAAGATGGCAACCAGCGCAATGATGGACGCCGCATACTCCAAAGTGGTGGCAAACGCAGACTTGCTGCCCGTCATTGAGGAGAAGTGGTTGGCCAGATAGGAGAGCACCGGAATGTTCTGGGCTTTGGCTTCCGCCATATTTTGCGGTGACAGGGTAAAGAGGCAGCTGAAGGCAAAGAACATCACCACGGCCACCATCAGCATGCTGGCACCGGAGATAATCTTCGAGCAGCGCTTCTCGGTAAAATCACGCCCGAACTCCTGCTCATACTCTTCCCGTTTGGAGACAATGAAAGAGGAGACAATCGGCGAGAAGTTGAAGGAGAAGACCATGATGGAGATCCCCAGCCAGACGGTAACCAGAATACCATCGTGACCAAACATCGATATCTCGCTCAGATTGACCTGATCAAAGACGGCACTGTTCCAGTACGGGACGAGGGAGAGAGAGATAACGATCAAACTGGCAATAAAGGGAAAGACCAGATAGCTCATCACCTTGACCATCAGATCTTTACCGAAGTAGATCACGAATGCCATCAACATCAACAATGCCAGTGCAACCACACCTCGATTAAGCGGAACCAACTGTAGTTGATGCTCCCAAAATGCCATAAAAGTATTGGTGATCGTCACACCATATATCCACAGCAGTGGGCAAATGGCAAAGAAATAGAGGAAGGTAATTACTACTCCACCCATTTTGCCAAAATGCTCTTCAACGGTCTCGGTAATATTTGCCGATGGATTACTGCCAGAAAGACATAATCTGGCCAACGCCCTGTGGCAATAAAATGCAATGGGGTAAGCCAGCACCAGCATGATTAATATTGGGATCAGGCCACCATATCCGGCCCGGATTGGAAAGAACAAGACCCCCGCCCCGATAGCAGTACCGAACAGACCTAATCCCCATGTGGTATCCGATTTACGCCATGCACGCGTATTCTCTTTACTGCCGGTGACAACACTGTCTAATATCATGACTGCATTCCTTACAGGCTAAATTGACGAATATTGTTCTGTTCGATAATTTCGGCGATCCGGGTCAGATCAATATTGCCACCCGAAATAATGCTGACGGTCTTTTTACCTTCGACATAATGTTTCAGCTTGCCACTGAGCAGCGCTGCCGAGGCCAGAGCTCCCGCCCCTTCGGTAATCACCTTGTTGCGCTGAATAAGGTCAACCATGCTATGACGAATATCATCCTCGGTGACCAGTACAATATCATCCACCAATTGTTTGACGATTTCGAAGGTCAGTGAACCGGGTCTTGCCACATCACAGCCATCGGCCAGCGTGCTGCTGGTTCTGTGATTGGTCATGGTACCGGCATAGAAAGAGGCCGCCATACCGTGCACATTCTCGGATTGCACACCAATCACCTTGATGGTCGGATTAATAGATTTGATAGCCATGGCAACACCAGCAATCAAACCACCGCCACCGATCGGCACTATGATGTTATCGACATCATACAAATCTTCGATAATTTCCAGGCCAATGGTGCCCTGGCCGGCAATCACTTTTGCATCGTCGAAGGGGGGGATAAATACGCGGCCTTCCATTTCCACGATTTCGCTGACTTTGGCAATGGTGTCATTGAAGCTATTTCCATGGAGGATCACTTTGGCTGAATAGTCACTGGTTGCAGCAATTTTTGATTTGGGGGCACAGCAAGGCATGACCACCTTGGCATCAATTCCTAGCATAGCACTGGAGAGTGATACACCTTGGGCATGATTGCCCGCCGAGCAGGCGACAACACCTTTTTGTCGGTCTTCAAGACTTAATGAACTGAGTTTATTGAAGGCACCACGGATTTTAAACGACCCGGTACGTTGCATATTTTCCAGCTTAAGGTAAACCTCGCCATGGCAACGTTCGCTGATGTAGTTAGAGGGTAGTTGCACGGTCTTGTATATATGATTGGTCAGTCTTTTTTTGGCTTCAGTAATATCATGAAGACCAATGGGCAGATTGCTATACATCTTCATCGCAAATCTCTTTTTATTTATTAATTTGTAGGGTTTTATTTCACAGGGCGAAGCGATACTAGGTTCTATCACTTGCAATTAATGTGAGCATAAACACAAAAAAACATGCAAAGAGACTAGCTCATTGTGAAATTATCAAAACATGTGACAACGGCAACACTCGAATCCCAATGGATTAGAAAATATAATCAAACACGCTGAAATTATATAATTAACAACTACCAAACAAAGCATTAAAGATTAGATTTATTAATGCAAAAACTGCTCTGTCATTCCGTCCCTATGAGCGCAGATATCCTGCTCGCGATGTTTGCACCGCTCGGGTAGTTGGCAAATAAAAAAGGGAGCCATTATGGCTCCCTTTTCAGCGATGTGAACACCCGCTTACTCTGCGGCGGCGTCATCCTGCTTGTACTTGGCGGCAGTTTCCTTGATCAGGGTCTGCAACTCGCCAGCCTGGAACATCTCAATCATGATGTCACTGCCGCCGATCAGCTCACCCTCAACCCACAGCTGGGGGAAGGTCGGCCAGTTGGCGAATTTTGGCAATTCGGCGCGGATATCCGGATTTTGCAGGATATCAACGTATGCAAACGGCTCGCCGCAGGACATCAGAGCCTGGGAGGCCTGGGCAGAGAAGCCACAGCTGGGTAGCTTGGGGGAGCCCTTCATGTAGATGATGATGGGGTTGTCAGCCAGCTGCTGCTTAATCTTTTCAATAGTTTCCATAGGTGCCTCACTAGAGCGATTTCGGCCGCCATTCTACTGCAATCTTGCCCGAGCACAAACTGACAAAGGGGTGACCCGGTTAGAATTGCGTAAAGAACCCACTCAGGCTTGATCGCGATCATGGCGCCAATCAAGAGTTGTTAGGCCATCTTTGATACTGCTACAATCCCTTGGCTTTGGGCTACCCAGCCCCATCATTTTAAAAACAACTCTTTTCACATATAGAAAAGAGTACGCAATGTCTTGCAACCGTCGCCTTCGCACGGTCCAGCCAATGGAGAGTAGAAAATGGCATTCGAACTTCCCGCTCTGCCCTATGCAATCAACGCTCTGGAACCGCACATCTCCCAGGAAACTCTGGAATATCACCACGGCAAGCACCACAACACCTACGTGGTCAACCTGAACAATCTGGTGCCGGGTACCGAGTTTGAAGGCAAGTCTCTGGAAGAGATCATCAAGACCTCCAACGGTGGCATCTTCAACAACGCCGCCCAGATCTGGAACCACACCTTCTACTGGCACTGCCTCTCCCCGAATGGCGGTGGCGAGCCGACTGGCGCACTGGCTGATGCCATCAACAAGGCATTCGGCTCCTTCGCCGAGTTCAAAGATGCCTTCACCAAGTCCGCCATCGGCAACTTCGGTTCCAGCTGGACTTGGCTGGTGAAGAAGGCTGACGGCTCTCTGGCCATCGTCAACACCTCCAACGCCGGTTGCCCGCTGACCGAAGCCGGTACCACCCCGCTGCTGACCGTTGACCTGTGGGAGCATGCCTACTACATCGATTTCCGCAACCTGCGTCCGAAGTACATGGAAACCTTCTGGACCCTGGTGAACTGGGAATTCGTGGCCAAGAACCTGGCTGCCTAATCAGCCTCGCTTGCCAAAACGCCCCGCACTGCGGGGTAATGCCAGTCAGTTAAGCCTGACTGGCATTGTTTTTATTGGCTTTTTTCACACTATACCTCTGGGGCCTTGGC
>NZ_JAPDBM010000047.1:0-39526 GCF_027705265.1 Aeromonas sp. QDB11
GTGATGACAGGGAAGCTATCGATGTTGAAAGCGTCAAAGAACAGTACGACATGGTGGTTGCCGCTATTGGAAGCAGTAGCCCATAGAGCGCTGACAGAAATAAGGGAACGACTGGAATGGGCAGCTGATTATTTGGCTAAGAACGCCTGCCGAACCAAGCAGAGAAAATCGATACAGAACAGGACCTTGGAGGGCGTTTTAAAGGGGCTCAATGCTTAAGGTCCTGTAGATGAGACTGTAATAAATAAAAATGATGTGGTTACATTGAGTTACAATTGGTTTCTTAATGATGCAAGTTGCATTATTAAAATACAAAGTGAAACTGCAATTCATATATGTTTGTAATAGAGTGATGATGCCTATTACTAACTTATATTAACGTTGTTTTTTCGCTGCTAAACAAGTTGTGATCTTCCCTCCAAATTCAATATTCCCCCGCTTCCTAAAGCAGCAATTTATGACCCACTGGGTTATATTCTGATGGTCAAAATAAACAAGCCCGACTCGAAGATATCTGGATGAATCAGTGCTTATTTCATTCAGATAGATCGTTCAGGGAAGACAATCCATTCAGGAGCGCACACAATGTTCAAAAATGCTTTCTCTAATCTGCAAAAGGTTGGTAAGGCGCTGATGCTGCCAGTATCAGTCTTGCCGGTCGCAGGTATTCTGCTGGGGGTGGGTGCTGCCCACTTCAGCTGGTTGCCAGAAATTGTCTCCCAATTGATGGAGCAAGCTGGTGGTTCCGTATTTGGTCAGATGGCCCTGCTGTTCGCAGTGGGTGTTGCTCTGGGCTTTACCAATAACGACGGCGTATCTGGCCTGTCAGCCATCGTTGGCTACGGCATCATGGTCGCTACCCTGAAGGTCATGGCACCTGTGATGGGTGTTGAAACCATCGAGACCGGCGTACTGGGCGGTATCATGGCCGGTGGTATCGCTGCCTGGGCGTTCAACCGCTTCTACAAGATCCAGCTGCCAGAGTATCTGGGCTTCTTCGCGGGCAAACGTGCCGTACCCATCATCACCGGTTTCCTCTCCATCGGTCTGGGTGTGATCCTGTCCGTGATTTGGCCGCCAGTAGGTGGCGCTATCGGTGCCTTCTCTGATTGGGCTGCCAACCAGAACCCGGTCCTGGCCTTCGGTATCTACGGCGTAGTCGAGCGCTCCCTGATCCCGTTCGGTCTGCACCACATCTGGAACGTGCCGTTCTTCTATCAGGCTGGTACCTGCGTTAACGGCGCCGGTGAAACTGTTCACGGTATCATGACCTGCTTCCTGACTGCTGATGACGCTTCCCGCGCTGCCGGTAACGGCTTCGGTCAGCTGGCTGGTGGCTACCTGTTCAAAATGTTCGGTCTGCCTGCTGCTGCGTTCGCCATTGCTCACGCTGCCAAGCCGGAAAACCGCGCCAAGATCGTGGGTATCATGGCCTCTGCTGCCCTGACCTCTTTCCTGACCGGTATCACCGAACCGATTGAATTCTCCTTCCTGTTCATCGCTCCGGTGCTGTACGCCATCCACGCTGTACTGGCTGGTCTGGCTTATGTGCTGACCAACTCTCTGGGTATCGTACACGGTCACACCTTCTCCAACGGCTTCATCGACTTCGTGGTGCAATCTCCACGTGCCGACAACATGCTGCTGCTGGTAGGTCTGGGTCTGGTTTACGCTGCCATCTACTACGTCGTATTCAGCTTCGTTATCCGTGCCATGAACCTGAAAACTCCGGGTCGTGAAGACGAGACTGCTGAAGAGACCGTTGGTCACGGCAAAGACGAAATGTCTGCTGCGCTGGTTGCTGCCTTCGGTGGTAAAGAGAACATCGCTTCTCTGGATGCCTGCATCACCCGTCTGCGTGTTGGCGTGAAAGATGTCGCCAAAGTTGACCAGGCTGGCCTGAAGAAACTGGGGGCTGCCGGTGTGGTAGTAGCTGGTTCCGGCGTACAAGCCATCTTCGGTACCAAGTCTGACAACCTGAAAACCGACATGGACATCTGGATGAAGAGCAACTAATCCTGTTGCCTGAATATCAGAGTGTTTGAAGAGGGAGGCGAAAGCCTCCCTCTTGCTATTTGGGACTCTGGATAGTGCGAGTCGCTGTAGGTCTTATCGTGGCAGGAGTCGGGTTGCCCAAGGGGCGATGTGTAACGGGATGCGCCATGTCAGCGCAACTGTGGGTGTGCCTTGCTCACTTTATCGAACTCCCATTCTATCACCGGATGAGGCAGGCAACGGCTTAAAGTCAGCCAATAATCAACCAATAAAAAGAGCGCCATCAAGGCGCTCTGTTGTCGAGTGGGTAGGGTTAGAGTTTCTCCAGATCTCGCTCGATTTCGCTGATCTTGTTCTGCACCACTTTTTCCAGATGACGCAGGTCGCGCAGGATCTTCTGCTTGATGTCCGGATCGATCTCGACATGGACGCCTTGGGTCAGGTTGTCCAGCTCATCCACCACGTACTTGAGGTTGGCGTTGATCTCGGTGACATCCTTGTACTCATGGGTACCGGAGTCGACCAGCATGGTCTTGCGCTGGCGCGGATACTTGAATTTGACACTCTTGGCGAAGAACTCGCCCTTCTGCTTCTTGAAGTAGATCTTGAGGATGTCGTGGTTGGCCTCCTGGCGCAGGGTATAGCTGTCGACGGAGGCGGGATCCTGGATCCCCAGGCTCTTCAGATTCTCGTACATCGGGCTTCCTCGGTTTGAAACGATCCTGTCCCGATTATCTTAACCGATGCCTGATGGCTTGCCTGTGACAGGGGCGCCAAAATCAAAAGGGCGCCATCAGGCGCCCTTTTCAGCACAGCAATGCTGATTACTCGTCGATGGAGCGCAGCAGGGCGTTGATGCCGACTTTGGCACGGGTCTTGGCATCGACCTTCTTGACGATCACCGCCGCGTAGAGGCTGTATTTGCCGCATTTGGAGGGCAGGGAGCCGGAGACGACCACGGAGCCAGCCGGTACGCGGCCGTAGTGGATCTCGCCAGTTTCGCGGTCATAGATGCGGGTGGACTGGCCGATGAAGACGCCCATGGAGATGACGGAACCTTCCTCGACGATGACCCCTTCAACCACTTCGGAGCGGGCACCGATAAAGCAGTTGTCTTCGATGATGGTCGGGTTGGCCTGCAGTGGCTCCAGTACGCCGCCGATGCCGACGCCGCCGGAGAGGTGGACGTTTTTACCGATCTGGGCGCAAGAGCCGACGGTGGCCCAGGTGTCGACCATGGTGCCTTCATCAACGAAGGCGCCGATGTTGACATAGGAGGGCATCAGCACGGTATTGGGGGCGATAAAGGAGCCTTTGCGGGCGGTTGCCGGCGGCACCACGCGCACACCCGCTTCCTTGAACTGCTCGGCGGTGTAGTTGGAGAACTTGAGGGGAACCTTGTCGTAGTACTGGGCATCGTCGCCCTTGATGATGCCGTTGTCGTTGATGCGGAAGTAGAGCAGTACCGCTTTCTTCAACCACTGATGGACAACCCACTCACCGGCGATCTTCTCGGCAACCCGCGCCTTGCCGGAGTCCAGCAGGTCGATGGCTTGCAGGATGGCGGACTTGGTGGCGCTATCCACGGAGCCCGGAGTAATGGTGTCGCGGCGCTCGAAGGCCGCTTCAATGATCTGTTGCAACTCGGTCATGACAGGTTTCCTTTAAAAAATTCTGTTTGTTGTATCACACTTTTCCGACTGTTTTTAAGGGGTTGACCGGAATTCTTCCGGCCAGCGGCCATTTCTTCGCCCGGTGTGTGCCAACCAGTTGTTTGGCATGGCAAAAAACGCCCGACAACCAGCCTCTTTCGAAACATGGCTCGCTTAATCCAGCACCGAGTGCTGGGGGTTGAGCTGGTGTACCAGCCGCTCTTCCAGCTGCTGTTGCTGCTCGGCGGTCAATGGCTCGCCATCGAGGCTGGTCAGGCTGAAAAAGTCCTCGACCCGCTCACCGAAGGTGGCGATTTTGGCGGCGTGCAGCGACAGCCCGCACTGCTGGAATACCGCGCCGATCCGCGCCAGCAGACCGGGGGTATCGAGGGCGGTCAGCTCCAGCAGGGTGTGACGGCTCTCCCCTTTATGGGGCAGGAAGACCACCCGGGTCGGCACGCTGAACTGGCGGTGGCGCCGCGACAGCGGCTTGTTGCGCAGCACCAGCTTGCCCGGCTCCTGCAGCGCCTTCTCCAGTGCCGTCTTGATGGTGGCGGTGCGGTTGGGGCTGATGGGCTCGCCGCTCGGCTCCAGCACCACGAAGGTGTCGAGCACGAAGTTGCTGCGCGAGTTCATGATCTGGGCGTCGTGGATGTTGAGGTTCTTCTGATCCAGCGCCGAGGCGACGGTGGCAAACAGATTCGGGGTATCGCGGCAGTAGATAAACACCTCGCTGCCGCCGCGGGTCGGGTGCTTGCCGATAATCACCAGCGGCGCCGGATTGTCGCCATGTTCGATGATATGGCGGCAGTGCCAGGCGATCTGCTCCGGGCTGTGACGCAGGAAGTAATCCGCCTTGAAATCGGCCCAGAGCTGGTTGATCGCCTCTTCCGATATATCCCGCTGTGCCATGAACTGCTTGGCCTGACGCTGGTTTTCGCGAATGCGCAGCCGCATGTCGGGCGGGTTCTCCAACCCCTGGCGCAGCGCCTTCTGGGTCGCGAAGTAGAGCTCCCGCAGCAGGGTGCCCTTCCAGTCATTCCACAGGGTATCGTTGGTGGCGCAGATATCGGCAACGGTGAGGCAGTAGAGCAGGTCGAGATGCTGCTCGTCGCGCACCTTCTGGGCGAAGTCGGTCACCACGTCGGGGTCGTAGATATCGCGGCGCTGGGCGGTGACCGACATCAGCAGATGGTGGCGTACCAGCCAGGCGACCAGTCGGCTCTCGTAGCGATCCAGACCGTGCAACTGGCAGAACTCCAGCGCATCGACGGCGCCGAGTTCCGAGTGATCGCCGCGCCGCCCCTTGGCGATGTCGTGGAACAGGGCGGCGATGCTGAGCAGCTCCGGTTTGCGCAGCCGGGTGAACACCTCGTGGCAGAGCGGGTGACTCTGGCGACTGGCCGGATTGGGGAACTGGTGAATGTTCTTGAGCAGTCGGTGGGTGTGCTCATCCACCGTATAAGCGTGGAACATGTCGAACTGCATCTGGCCGACTATCAGGTTCCACTGGGGTAGATAGGCGGCGAGGATGCCGTACTTGTGCATCAGGGTGAGCGGCAGGCCGATACCGTTGGGGTGGCGCAGCAGCGCCATAAACAGGCGACGGCAGTCGGGCAGGTCCTGCAACCAGCAGTTCAGTTTGCGGCGTGCCTCGCGCAGCTGGCGCAGGGTGGCCGAGTGGATGCCCGCAATCTCGGGATGCTGGGCCATCTGATAGAAGAGGCGCAGGATGGCGGCCGGTTCCCGGGTAAACAGCTCCGCATCCACCGCATCGATGAGGCGGCCACGGAGCTGGAACTCGTCGGAGAGGCGGCGCACATCCATGGCGGTGTTGCCGAGAATAGCCTCGTCAAACAGCTGCAGCAGCATCTCGTTGAGCTCCGAGACCCGCCGCACCGTCTGGTAGAAACGCTTCATCATCTGCTCGACCGGGGTGTTGCCTTCCCCCTCGAACCCCAGCATCTGGGCCACGGTGCGCTGGCGATCGAACAGCAGCCGGTTGTCCCCCTTGTTAATCGCCATATGCAGGGCAAAGCGCACCTTCCAGAGGAAATTCTGGCAGTCGAGCAGCTCGCGGTACTCGGCGCGGTTGAGAAAACCGTGGCTGGTCATCTCGAATAAAGTGGTGGCGCCAAAGTGGCGGCGGGCGACCCAGGCGAGGGTCTGAATGTCGCGCAGGCCACCCGGATTGCTCTTGAGATCGGGCTCCAGCTTGTAGGCGGTGCCGAGAAACTGCTGATGGCGCTCCGCCTGCTCCTGCCGTTTGGCGCGAAAGAAGGCTTCACTCGGCCAGAAGTGCTGGGGGCCGGTCGCCTCTTTCAGTTGCCGGAAGCCCTCTTTGCGACCGGTGATATAGCGCGCCTCGATCAGGTTGGTAGCCACCGTGATATCGGCGCGCCCCTGCTCGAGACACTCCGCCACGTTGCGCACCGCCTGACCCACCTCCAGCTTGAGATCCCACAACAGGGTGATGAACTCGCCGATGCGCAGCCCCAGTACCTCGTCCAGCTCGTCGCCGTCATAGAGGATCAGCAGGTCGATATCGGAGTGGGGGTGCAGCTCGCCGCGGCCATAGCCCCCCACCGCAATGAGGGTAAGGTCGCTCTTGTCGAAGCCGAACTTCTGCCAGAGGCGGCAGAGCAGCTGATCCATGTACTCGGAGCGGGTGGCGACCAGCTCTATGATGTTGTCACCGGCATCGAAACGGGCGTGCAGCCAGCCGAGGAAGCGGCTCAGGTACTCTTTGCAGTTGTCGCGGGTGAGCTGGTCATCGGGTAACAAATGAGGGGAAAGCAGGCTGGCGTCCATGGCATCTCACACGCAAGTGGCAGGCAAATGGCAGAAGCAAAAGTAAAAACCCCGGCGCTTTGGGAGTTCAGGGCCGGGGTTCGATGTTAGCTGTGTTTGATGAAGCGGTCGATAGTGTCATCGGGGCGTAGGGTGAGCACCTCGCAGCCATCCTCGGTTACCAGCAGGGTGTGCTCCCACTGGGCGGAGTCGCCGCCATCCTTGGTGGTCACGGTCCAGCCATCCTTCGGATTGACCTTGCAGTGATACTTCTTGCTGTTGACCATGGGCTCGATGGTGAAGCACATGCCCGCTTTCAGCTCCTGCTTGCCGCTGTTGCGGTAGTGGAGGATCTGCGGCTCTTCATGGAATTCGGCACCGATGCCGTGACCGCAGTAGTCACGTACCACGGAGAAACCGGCCTTCTCGACGATGGGCTGAATAACGGCGCCAATTTCGGTAATGCAGGCACCCGGACGCACCGTCTTGATGGCAGCATAGAGGCTCTCTTGCGCCACTTTGCAGAGCTGGCGGCGCAGCGGGGTGGTCTCGCCCACGATGAACATGGCCGAGGTATCGCCGTGGTAGCCATCCTTGATGACGGTGATATCCAGGTTGATGATGTCGCCATCGCGCAGCTTCTTGTGATTCGGGATACCGTGGCAGATCACATCGTTCACCGAGGTGCAGATGGATTTGGGGAAGCCGTGGTAGTTGAGCGGAGCCGGAACCGCCTGTTGTACGTTGACCATATAGTCGTGGCAGAGGGTGTTCAGTTCGTCAGTGGTGACGCCAGCTTTGACATGGGGCGCAATCATGACCAGCACATCGGCGGCCAATTGGCCGGCAACGCGCATCTTTTCAATCTCTTCCGGTGTCTTGATTTTAATGGACATGGGATCTCTCTTGCGGCCTGCCGCTGGGCCTGCGAGGGCAGACAGGACAGGTAATGAAAAATAGATGCGTTTGCAATCAGGGCAAAATTTTATCCGCAACCCCCGCGTACTTCCAGTGTGATTGTCATCACAACGTCAAATCAGCGTCGCAGCATCCTCTGGCGGGATCCATATTTACACCCGTTTCGGGTGTCGGCCGGTGGTGTCCTGAGCAAAGTTATGGTATAAAGCGCGCCGGAATGGGGAACTTGCGTCCACCATTTCATCACCCTTAATCAATAACACACACACATCGACACATATACCGGGGTGCCTTAACAGGTCGGTTATATGGGATGTGTGGAGGCCTAACCCCATACAGAGGTATAAAATGGCTAAAGTTTCTATGCGCGACATGCTGCAAGCCGGCGTTCACTTCGGTCACCAGACTCGTTACTGGAACCCGAAAATGAAATCCTACATCTTCGGTGCCCGCAGCAAGGTTCACATCATCAACCTGGAAAAAACCGTTCCGTTGTTTGACGATGCCATGAACTTCATCAGCTCCGTAGCTGCCAAGAAAGGCAAGGTACTGTTCGTAGGTACCAAGCGTGCCGCGTCTGAAGCCGTCAAAGAAGCCGCTGAGCGTTGCGACCAGTTCTATGTAAACCACCGCTGGCTGGGCGGTATGCTGACCAACTGGAAAACCGTTCGTCAGTCTATCAAGCGCCTGAAAGATCTGGAAACCCAGAGCCAGGACGGTACCTTCGAAAAGCTGACCAAGAAAGAGGCGCTGATGCGTACTCGCGAAATGGAAAAGCTGGAGAAGAGCCTGGGTGGTATCAAGAACATGGGCGGCCTGCCTGACGTTCTGTTCGTTGTCGATGCCGACCACGAGCATATCGCTATCAAAGAAGCCAACAACCTGGGTATCCCGGTAGTTTCCATCGTTGATACCAACTCCAACCCGGACGGCGTTGACTATGTCATCCCGGGTAACGACGACGCTATCCGTGCCGTACAGCTGTACCTGAATGCTGCTGCTGACACCGTACTGGAAGCTCGCGCTCAGGACATCGTTGTTCAAGCCGAACAAGATGGCTTCGTTGAAGCTGAGTAATTGATAAGGACTGTAAAGCCCTTATTAACCAAGCTGATGTAATTGGTTAGCAGGGGCCCTTGTGGCCCCTGTTTCTTGTCAATTCAAGACCGAGGATACTGGACATGGCTAACGTTACTGCCGCCCTGGTAAAAGAACTGCGCGAGCGCACTGCCGCTGGCATGATGGATTGCAAAAAAGCACTGGAAGAAGCTGCTGGTGATATCGAGCTGGCAATTGAGAACATGCGCAAATCCGGTCAGGCCAAAGCCGCCAAGAAAGCGGGCCGTATCGCCGCTGAAGGCGTTATCTTTGCTCGCACCGAAGGCAACGTTGCCGTCATGATCGAGCTGAACAGCGAAACCGACTTCGTCGCCAAAGATGCCAGCTTCATGGCAATGGGCCAGAAGATCGCTGACATCGCTGCGACCCAGAAAATTGCTGACGTTGACGCGCTGAAAGCCGCTGACTTCGGTAACGGCGAATCCGTCGAGCTGACCATCACCAACCTGATCGCCAAGATCGGTGAGAACATGAACCTGCGTCGCGTGATGCTGGTTGAAGGTGACAACCTGGGTACCTACGTTCACGGTTCCCGCATTGGTGTTATCACCAAGCTGACCGGTGGTTCTGCCGAGCTGGCCAAAGATCTGGCCATGCACGTTGCAGCCAACAGCCCGCAATTCGTCAAGCCTGAAGATGTGTCTGCTGATGTCGTTGCCAAAGAGCGCGAAATTCAGATCGACATCGCCATCAACTCCGGCAAGCCGAAAGAGATCGCCGAGAAGATGGTTGAAGGCCGCATGAAGAAGTTCACCGGTGAGGTTTCCCTGACTGGTCAACCGTTCGTGAAAGATCCTTCCATGACCGTTGCCGAGCTGCTGAAGAAAGAAGGCGCTGACGTTGTCTCCTTCACCCGTTTCGAAGTGGGCGAAGGCATCGAGAAGCAAGAGACCGATTTCGCTGCTGAAGTTGCAGCCCAAATCGCGGCCGCTCAAAAGGCCTAATCGAACCGGTTTTTCCGTTTCCCCAGACCGCGACTTATGTCGCGGTCTTTATATGACCAGGAATCAGTGACATGAGTACCAATCCCAAACCTGCATACAGACGTGTTCTTCTGAAGTTGAGTGGTGAAGCCCTGCAAGGATCCGAGGGTTTCGGCATTGATCCGGCGGTGCTGGAGCGTATGGCCCAAGAGATCAAAGAACTGGTTGAGTTGGGTGTTCAGGTCGGTCTGGTCATCGGTGGCGGCAACCTGTTCCGTGGTGCCGGTCTTGCCAAAGCGGGCATGAACCGCGTGGTGGGCGACCACATGGGTATGCTGGCAACCGTGATGAACGGTCTGGCCATGCGTGATGCCCTGCATCGTGCTTATGTGAATGCCCGTCTGATGTCTGCCATCTCCCTGCAGGGCGTCTGCGACTCCTACAGCTGGGCCGAGGCAATCAGCCAGCTGCGTGCTGGCAAAGTCGTTATCTTCTCTGCCGGTACCGGCAACCCCTTCTTCACTACCGATTCTGCGGCTTGCCTGCGCGGGATCGAGATCGAAGCTGACGTGGTGCTCAAAGCCACCAAGGTTGATGGTGTATACAACGAAGATCCGGTCAAGAATCCGGATGCCGTGCTGTATCATGAACTGAGTTATGATGAAGTTCTTGAAAAAGAGCTCAAGGTGATGGATCTTGCTGCCTTTACCCTGGCACGTGACCATGATCTGCCGATCCGCGTGTTCAACATGAACAAACCGGGCGCCCTGCGCCGGGTCATCATGGGTGAACCGGAAGGCACTCTGATCCACCACGTTGGTAAATAAGATAAAAGTGAGCCACCTGGCACTCTTATCCTATCCATCACGTCAGTAAATAAGATAGACACGGGCCGTGTAACGGCTCGTTCGCCAAAAGGAAAACCACTGTGATCAACGAGATTAAAAACGACGCCAAGGACCGTATGGGCAAGAGCGTAGAAGCGCTCAAGACCCAAATGTCCAAGATCCGTACCGGCCGCGCTCACCCGAGCCTGCTCGACGGCATCCAGGTTGAGTACTACGGTGCAGCCACTCCGCTGAAACAGTTGGCCAACGTCGTGGCAGAAGATGCTCGCACCCTCTCCATCTCCATTTTTGACCGCTCCATGATCCAGGCGGTAGAGAAGGCGATCCTGACCTCCGATCTGGGCCTGAACCCGTCCAGCAATGGCCAGACCCTGCGCGTGCCGCTGCCGCCGCTGACCGAAGAGCGCCGTCGCGATCTGACCAAGATCGTCCGTGCCGAAGCGGAAAACGCCCGTGTTGCCGTGCGCAACATCCGTCGTGACGCTAACGCCGACCTGAAAGCGCTGCTGAAGGACAAAGAGATCTCCGAGGATGACGACCGTCGTGCCCAGGAAGAGATCCAGAAGCTGACCGACTCCTACGTCAAGCTGGTCGATGAGGCCCTTGCCGTAAAGGAGAAGGAGCTAATGGAAATCTAACCGTCTGAAAGGTATATTACGAGCGCCGTGTAGTGCCCCTGCACGGCGCTTTTGTCTTTGTGGGAGAATTACATGTCGCTTTTGGCTGCGTTGGGTGATTGTGCCAACTCGTCTTTACCCCGTCACGTCGCCATCATCATGGATGGTAACGGTCGCTGGGCCCAGAACCGAGGCAAGATGCGGGTTTATGGCCACAAGGCGGGCGTCAAGTCAGTGCGCGAGGCCGTTACCTTTGCTGCGCGTGCCAAGATCGAGGCATTGACCCTGTTTGCATTCTCCAGCGAAAACTGGCGCCGCCCGGAAGGGGAGGTCAGTGCCTTGATGGAACTGTTCATCACAGTGCTGGGTCGTGAGGTGCAGAAACTGCACAGCAACGGGATCCGGCTCAAGGTGATTGGCGATACTGCTCGCTTTAGTGAGCGTTTGCAGGCCAAAATCGCCAAGGCGGAAGCCTTGACCGCCAATAACAAGGGGTTGACCCTGAACATTGCAGCCAACTATGGCGGCCAGTGGGATATCGCCCAGGCGGCCCGCAAGCTGGCCAAAGCGGTCGCGGCCGGTGAACTGGCCGCTGACGACATTGATGAGTCCATGCTGACCCGCGAGGTTTGTATGGCCGATCTGCCACCCGTGGACCTGTTGATCCGTACCGGTGGCGATCATCGCATCAGCAACTTTGTGTTATGGCAGCTCGCCTATGCCGAGCTCTATTTTACCCCGGTATTGTGGCCCGATTTCAACGAGGCCGAGTTCAGTGAGGCTGTCGCCTCTTTCGTTGCCCGCGAGCGTCGCTTCGGTTGCACCGGTGAACAGATACGGGAATTGATCGCCGAGCAGCAGACCGGCTAAACCCCGCTCCCAAGAGAGAGGTTTCTTTTGCTAAAACAACGAATTATTACTGCTTTGATGTTGATCCCCCTGGTGTTGGGGGCGCTCTTCTTTCTGCCATTGAAATTTTTTGCCCTGTTGGCTGCGCTGGTGTTTTTGTTGGCCAGTCGCGAATGGAGTGGGTTTGTCTGTGCTGCCCCGCAGCAATGGTTGCCCATCGTATTTTGTCTGTTGCTCGGTGCCAGCCTCTTTTGGCTGCCGGTGGAGCAACTCTGGACGCCTCACCTGCACCCCCTGGTGATGGGCGTGCTCTGGACCGCGGTCAGCTGGTGGCTGCTGGGTCTGCTGCTGGTGTTGCGTTATCCCCAGAGCGCCAAGCTGTGGAAAGAGTCTATCTGGCTCAAGTCGCTGTTTGGTCTGGTGACCCTGGTGCCCTTCTTCTGGTCGCTGGTCGCCATCCGTGGTTACAACTTTTACCATGACCCCATGATGGGCGCCTGGATCCTGTTGTTCGTGATGGGACTGGTCTGGGCGGCAGATTCTGGCGCGTATTTTTTCGGCAAGGCGTTCGGTAAACACAAGCTGGCGCCCGCCGTCAGTCCGGGCAAAACCATCGAAGGGATGTGTGGCGGCCTCTTTACCGCCAGCCTGCTGGCCATCGGTGTCACCTGGTCGATGGGATTTGTGCCTGCCAAGATGATCACCGTGCTGTTTTGCTCCCTGCTGGCGGTGCTTGCCTCCGTACTCGGTGATCTGACCGAGAGCATGTTCAAGCGCGAAGCGGGCATCAAGGATTCCGGCACCCTGCTGCCGGGTCATGGTGGCATTCTCGACCGGATCGACAGCCTGACCGCCGCCCTGCCGGTGTTTCTGCTCAGTTATCTGCTACTCAGTCAGGAGTTTTGATGCACAAGTCACTGGTTATTCTGGGGGCCTCCGGCTCCATTGGTCAGAGTACCTTGAAAGTGCTGCGCCATAACCCGGGCAGTTGGCAAGTGTTGGCGTTGACCGCTGCCCGCAACGTGGATGCCATGTTGCGGGACTGTCTCGAATTCTCCCCCCGTTTTGCCGTGATGGTCGATGAGGAGGCCGCCCGTGAGCTGGCCGCCCGTCTGAAAGCGCACGGCAGTGTGACCCGGGTCATGTCTGGTGCCACCGCCCTCTGCGAGGTGGCCGCCCATCCCGATGCCCATAGCGTGATGGCCGCCATCGTCGGTGCGGCCGGTCTGGCCCCGACCATGGCCGCGGTGCGTGCCGGCAAGCGCATCTTGCTGGCCAACAAGGAGGCGCTGGTGATGTCCGGTGCTTTCTTCATGGAGGCCGTGCGCGAGCATGGCGCCGAGCTGCTTCCCATCGACAGCGAGCACAATGCCATCTTCCAGTGTCTGCCGACCTCCGTGCAGCGCCAGCCAGGTTTTTGCAATCTGGCTGCGGCGGGGATCAGCAAGATTTTGCTGACCGGTTCCGGCGGCCCGTTCCGTTACAGCGAGATCAGCGAGCTGGCGAAGGTGACCCCGGCGCAGGCCATTGCGCATCCCAACTGGTCGATGGGGGCCAAGATTTCGGTCGACTCCGCCACCATGATCAACAAAGGGCTGGAGTACATTGAGGCGCGCTGGCTGTTCAATGCCGCTCCCGAACAGATCCAGGTGGTGATCCATCCGCAGTCGGTGATCCACTCCATGGTGCAGTACAAGGATGGCTCCGTGCTGGCCCAGCTTGGCAATCCGGATATGTGTACCCCCATCGCCCATGCGCTGGCTTATCCCAATCGCATCCCCTCCAGTGTGGAACCTTTGGATTTCTTCAGTGTCGGAGAGTTCAGCTTTATCCGGCCTGATTACGATCGCTACCCCTGTCTGGCGCTGGCCATCAATGCCTGCCAGAAGGGACAAGCGGCGACCACTGCGCTCAATGCGGCCAACGAGGAGGCCGTTGCCGCCTTCCTGGCCGGGCGCATCGGTTTTATGGATATTGCCCGGATCAACGAGGCTGTGATGCTGGCGCTGGAGAGCAGCGCCGTCGGCTCGCTCGATGATCTGTTTGCCCTGGACGGTGCGGCAAGAGCCCGTGCTCACACTTTGATTGAGGAGCTTGGCTGATGGGCGGTGTTTTGTGGAATATCGGTGCCTTTGTTGTTGCGCTGGGCCTGCTGGTCGCGGTGCACGAGTTTGGTCACTTCTGGGTGGCCCGTCGCTGTGGCGTCAAGGTTGAACGTTTCTCCATCGGCTTTGGCAAGGCGATCTGGCGCCGGATGGGCAAGGATGGAACCGAATATGTGCTGGCGCTGATCCCTCTCGGTGGTTACGTCAAGATGCTCGATGGCCGGGTCGATGAACTCAAGCCCGGTGACGAGCAGTATGCCTTCAACCACAAGAGTGTCTGGGCGCGAATGGCGATTGTCGCCGCAGGCCCCATGGCCAACTTCGTGTTTGCCCTGTTTGCCCTCTGGCTGATGTTTATCATCGGGGTGCCGAGCGTCAAGCCGGTGATCGGTGAAGTACGTCCGGCCTCCATCGTTGCCGAGGCGGGTGTGCTGCCCGGGATGGAGATTGTCGGGGTCGGCGATGAACAGACCGGTGACTGGGAGAGCGTCACCTACGCCCTTATCAGCCATCTGGGTGATGAGGCGGTTACCCTCAAGGTGCAGGCACCCAATACCAGCTACGCCACCGACAAAACCTTGTCGCTGACCGGCTGGACCTTCGATCCGGATAAAGAGTCGCCCATCGGCAGTCTGGGGATCGTCCCCCTGAGTGGCAAAGTGCTGCCAGTCGTGGCTGCCGTGGTGGCCAAGAGTGCCAGTGAAAAGGCGGGGCTGCAGGTCGGTGACCGCATCAAGCAGGTCGGCGATCAGCCAATTACCGCCTGGACCCAGTTTGTCGAGCTGGTGCAGCAGGCACCGGGCGAACCCCTGCAAGTGGTGGTTGAGCGCAACAACAGTGATCTCAACGTGACCCTGACCCCGGATAGCCGCAAGGTGCAGGGCAAGCTGGTTGGATTCGTCGGCCTCTCGCCGCAACTGGTTCCATTACCGGATGAATATCGAATTCTGTTACAGTATGGGCCTTTGCAGGCGCTGTGGCAGGGGGCCGACAAAACCTGGAGCCTGATCACGCTCACCTTTGACATGATCGGCAAGCTGGTAGCTGGCATAGTGTCGCTGGACAACCTGAGCGGCCCCATCTCCATTGCCAAGGGCGCCGGCAGCAGTGCCGACTATGGTCTGGTCTATTTCTTGAGTTTTCTGGCGCTGATCAGCGTCAACCTGGGGATTATCAATCTGTTCCCCCTGCCGGTGCTCGATGGTGGCCATCTGGTCTATTTCCTGATCGAAGCGGTCACCGGCAAGCCGGTATCAGAGAAAATACAGGAAGTGGGTTTCAGGATCGGCGCCGCCATTCTGATGTTATTGATGGGCATTGCGCTGTTTAACGATTTCGCTCGCCTCTGAGGCCAGAGCATCAACAAGGACACATAAGAACAAAATGGCTGTTAAAAAAGCATTGGTGTTGAGTTGCCTGCTGGGTGCCAGTTTCCTGGCCCAGGCGGCCCCTGCCTCTTTTGTGGTGCAAGATATCCAGGTCGAAGGTCTGCAACGGGTGACCCTGGGTGCCGCACTGTTGAACCTGCCGATCCGGGTCGGCGATACCGTCGACTCCGTGGCTCTGGCCAGCGCCATCAAAAAGCTCTATGCCTCGGGTAACTTCGAGGATGTGAAGGTTTACCGTGACGGTCAGGTACTGCAGGTGATGGTCAAGGAGCGTCCGACCATCTCCAGCATCGAGTTTGCCGGCAACAAGGATATCAAAGAGGAGCAACTGACCCAGAGTCTGGAGTCCTCCGGTATCCGTGTCGGTGATCCGCTGGATCGCACCGTGCTTACCTCCCTCGAGAAGGGACTGGAAGATTTCTACTATGGCGTGGGTAAATACTCCGCCAAGGTCAAGGCCATCGTCACCCCGTTGCCGCTCAACCGGGTTGACCTCAAGTTCACCTTCGTGGAAGGGGAAGCGGCCAAGATCCAGCAGATCAACATCGTCGGCAACAGCGTCTTCCCGGAAGACAAACTGATTGCCCAGCTCTCCCTGCGCGACGAAGTGCCCTGGTGGAACTTCACCGCCGATCAGCGCTATCAGAAGCAGAAGCTGGCCGGTGATATCGAGACTCTGCGCTCCTACTACATGGACCGCGGCTATATCCGCTTCCAGCAGGAGTCTACCCAGGTCTCCATGACCCCCGACAAGAAGGGCGTCTATGTCACCCTCAACATCAAGGAAGGGGATCAGTACAAGGTCTCCGGTGTCCAGCTCAAGGGGGACCTGATCGATCGCGGTGGCGAGATGAAGGGGTTGATCCCGATCGCTGCCGGCAGCACCTACTCCGCCAGCCAGGTGACCCATACCGAAGAGGTGCTCTCCAAGTTCCTCGGCCGTTACGGCTACGCCTATCCGAAAGTGGTCACCTTCCCGCAGGTCAATGACCAAACCAAGGAAGTGGAGCTGATCGTCAACGTGGAACCGGGCCCCCGTGTCTATGTGCGCAAAATCAACTTCAACGGTAACGCTACCACTGAAGATCAGGTGCTGCGTCGCGAGATGCGTCAGATGGAAGGCACCTGGCTCTCCTCCGATAATATCGAGCAGTCCAAGAGCCGTCTCAACCGTCTTGGCTACTTCGAGAGCGTGGAAGTGGATACCAAGCGAGTGCCGGGCAACGATGACCTGGTTGACCTCGACTTCAAGGTCAAGGAGCAGCCCGCAGGCTCCATCAACGCCGGTATCGGTTACGGTACCGAGTCAGGTCTGAGCCTGCAGGCGGGGGTCTCTCAGGACAACTTCATGGGAACCGGCAAAAAGGTCTCCATCAACGCCAGCACCAACGACTACTCCAAGAACGTTGACCTGAGCTACAACGATCCCTACTTCACCGTGGATGGTGTCAGCCTGGGTGGTCGGGTCTACTACAACCAGTTCCGCGCCGATGATGCCGATATCGTCGATTACGAGAACGAAACCATCGGTTTCCGTCTCTCCAGCGGCTTCCCGGTCAACGAGTTCAACCGTCTCGACTTCAGTACCGGTATCGAGAGCACCAAACTGAGCCGTCCGTCGTTCAATGCCCAGAACTATCAGGAGTGTCTGAAGGACAACCCGGATAGTGATGGTAATACCTATTGCTGGGATCAGTGGAACGACAACCGCCAGTCGGTGCAGATGGATCAGTTCTGGAATGCCTATTCACAGGATGGCGCTAACCTCGACTTCGTGACCGTCGATCTGACCGCTGGCTGGACCCGCTCCACCCTGAACAAGGGGATGTTCCCGACCGCGGGTGACCGCCAACGTGTCAACGCCAAGGTAACCGTGCCGGGCATGGAGCTGCAGTACTACAAGCTCTCTGCCGAAGATGCCCACTACTTCCCACTCGATGCGGATCACAGCTGGGTGATGATCGGCAAGGGGCGCGTCTCCTACGGTAACGGTTATGGCGATGACGCCATGCTGCCGTTCTTCGAAAACTACTATGCCGGTGGTTTCGATACGGTTCGTGGTTTCAAGAGCAACACCATTGGTCCCAAGGCGATCTACAAGACCTACACCAAACCGGGCTCAGGGACTTGTACCGGCAATCAACCTTGCGAGACTGGCAGTTACGAGGGTTCCGATACCTCGGTGGGTGGCAACGCGCTGGCTGTTGCGTCACTGGAGCTGGTGTTCCCGACCCCGTTCGTTTCCGAAACCTATCGTCCGCAGATCCGTTCCACCGTCTTTATGGATGCAGGTACGGTCTGGAGCACCGATTTTGCCAACGGTGCCTATCCTTGCGCCGCCGGTGCTGATTGCAACTATCTGAGCCAGGACTACTCCAACCCGGGCAATATCCGGGTCTCGGCCGGCGTCTCCCTGCAGTGGCTCTCGCCCATGGGCCCGCTGGTGTTCGCCCTGGCCAAGCCGATCAAGCAATACGAAGGGGATCGCACCGAGTTCTTCTCCTTCAACATCGGTCGTACTTTCTAAACAGAGTATCGCCCCCACCCATGCGGTGGGGGTCTTCAATGATGGGACGCGCGGTATGCGTGCCTCACCAGGTAACAAGACGGTCCTAACGCCGCTTGCATAATCGGGTAAATCAGGTAGCCCTCGCCATGAGGGAACAAGGAGTAAGTGTGAATAAAGCGTTGAAAGTAGCTGGTTTGAGCTTTGCACTGATGGCTGCCGGCATGGGTTCTGCCTTCGCTGAGACCAAGATCGCCGTGGTGGATATGGGCGAAGTCTTCCAAAAGCTGCCCCAGCGTGAAGCCGTTGCAGCCAAGCTGAAAGGCGAATTCGAGCCGCGCATGCGTGAGCTGCAGAAGCTGGAACAGGAAGGCCAGAAGCTGGTCGAGAAGTTCCGCAAGGATGAAGCCTTCATGAGCGCCGAGCAGAAGAAGCAGAACCAGGAGAAACTGGCCAAGCTGCAGATGGAGTTCAACCAGAAGCGTCAGGCGTTTGAACAGGACAACGGTCGCCGTCAGTCCGAAGAGCGCAACAAGATCCTGACCAAGGTACAGGCAGCCATCGACTCCATAGCCAAGAGCAATGGTTACGATCTGGTGCTGGAGCGCAACGCCGCCCCGTATGCCGCCAGCAAGCTGGACATCTCCGGCCAGGTTATTTCTCAGGTAAGCAAGAGCAACTAATTGATGGCATTCACTCTCGCACAGCTGGCCCAGCAACTGGGGGCCCAGGTCCATGGCGACGGAACCCTGGAAATCCGCAAGGTAGCGACACTGGAAAAGGCCGGGAAGGGGGATATCACCTTCCTGTCCAACAAAAAGTACCGGCACTATCTGGAGCAGAGCAAGGCGACCGCCGTGCTCATTACAGAAGCGGATCTGCCATTTTGTCCCACCAATGCCCTGGTGCTCAAAGACCCCTATGTGGGCTTTGCCCGGGTAGCCCAACTGCTGGACACTACCCCGCAGCCGGCCACGGATATCCATCCGAGCGCCGTCATCGCGGCTGACGTGCAACTGGGCGAGAGAGTGGCCATCGGCGCCAATGCAGTGATCGAATCCGGCGTCGTGCTGGGTGACGATGTACGCATTGGCCCGGGCTGTTTTGTTGGCAAAGATACCCGGCTGGGAGCTCGCTCCCGGCTGTGGGCCAACGTCACCCTCTATCACAATGTGACCATGGGTACCGACTGTCTGGTTCAATCCGGCACAGTGATCGGGGCCGATGGTTTCGGTTATGCCAACGAGCGTGGCGAGTGGATCAAGATCCCCCAGCTCGGCGGCGTGACCATTGGCAACCGGGTCGAGATCGGTGCCTGTACCACCATTGACCGCGGTGCGCTGGAAGATACCCGCATCGCTGACAACGTCATCATCGATAACCAGTGCCAGATCGCCCACAACGTGGAGATCGGTTACGGCACCGCCGTGGCGGGCTCCACCGTGATGGCTGGTAGTCTCAAGGTCGGCAAATATTGTATCATTGGCGGCGCTTCCGTCTTTAACGGGCATATGGAGATCTGCGACCAGGCCACCGTCACCGGTATGGCCATGGTGATGCGACCCATTACCGAGCCCGGTGTCTACTCTTCCGGCATCCCTCTGCAAACCAATAAAGAGTGGCGCAAGACCGCCGCCCGGGTGATGCGTATCGACGAGATGCACAAGCGGTTAAGCAAGCTTGAGAAGAAGCTGGATCAAGAATAATCACGATTGGTATAGGGTACTGTTTTGACTACTGAAAAGAAGAGCCTGGGTATCCAGGAAATCATGGATCTGCTGCCCCACCGTTATCCGTTCCTGATGGTGGATCGTGTGGACGACTACGAGATCAGCGATGAGCGCAAAACTCTGCGCGCCATCAAGAACGTCTCGTTCAACGAGCCGATCTTCCAGGGGCACTTCCCGGCCAAGCCGGTGTTCCCGGGCGTACTGATCCTGGAAGCGATGGCGCAGGCCACCGGTATCCTGGCCTTTACCATGGTGGGCAAGCCGTCTCCCAACGAACTCTATTATTTTGCCTCAATCGACAACGCTCGCTTCAAGCGCCCGGTCGGCCCCGGTGATCAGCTGGTGCTCGACGTGGAGTTCCTGAAAGAGCGTCGCGGTATTGCCAAGTTCACCGGTGTCGCTACCGTCGACGGTGAAGTGGTCTGTACCGCCGAGCTGATGTGCGCCAAACGCGAGGTTTAACACACGTGATCGACCAGACTGCCATCATTCACGATACTGCCATCGTCCATGAGTCTGCCGTGATCGGTAAAGGGGTTGAAATCGGCCCCTTTTCTGTCATCGGCGCCGAGGTGGAAATCGGTGACAACACCTGGGTAGGTTCCCATGTGGTGATCAAGGGCCCGACCAAGATTGGCCGTGGCAACAAGATCTTCCAGCACACCTCCATCGGTGAGGATTGCCAGGACAAGAAGTACGCCGGTGAGCGCACCTTCCTCGAGATTGGTGACAACAACGTCATTCGCGAGAACTGCACCTTCCACCGTGGCACCGTTCAGGATCAATCTCTGACCAAGGTGGGCAGCGGTAACCTGTTCATGGTCAACGTCCACGTTGCCCACGACTGCATCATCGGTGACAACTGCATCTTCGCCAACAACGCCACCTTGGCGGGCCACGTGGTGATCGGTGACTTCGTGATCTTTGGTGGTCTCTCCGCCATTCACCAGTTCGGCCGTGTCGGCTCCCACGCCTTCGTCGGCGGCTGCGCCGCCCTGAACAAGGATGTGCCGCCCTACGTGATGGCTGCCGGTAACTACGCCAAGCCATTCGGGGTCAACTCCGAAGGGCTGCGTCGTCGCGGTTATACGCCCGAGGCCATCTCTGCCGTCAAGCGTGCCTACAAAGAGATCTTCCGCTCCGGCAAGACCATCGAAGAGGTGCTGCCGGTGCTGATCGAGATGGCGCAAGCCGAGCCGGCCGTCCAGCTCTATGTGGACTTCCTCAAAGACAACGAGCGCGGGATCATCCGTGCCTGATCCGGTTCGCATCGGTATCGTCGCCGGAGAGGTCTCCGGCGACATTCTGGCTGCCGGTCTGGTGCGCGAGCTGCAAGCCCGTTATCCGGATGCGCAGTTCGAAGGGATTGCCGGGCCGCGGATGCAGGCCCTCGGCGTCAAGGCCCTGTTCGAGATGGAAGAGCTCTCCGTCATGGGGATCACCGAGGTGCTGGGCCGTCTGCCGCGCATCCTCAAGGTCCGTCGCGAACTGCTGCGCCACTTTATCGCCAATCCGCCCGATATCTTCATCGGCGTGGATGCACCGGATTTCAATATCGGAGTGGAGCTGAAACTGCGCCGCGCCGGTATCAAGACGGTTCACTATGTCAGCCCCTCTGTGTGGGCCTGGCGCCAGAACCGCATTCACAAGATCAAGGCCGCCACCGACATGGTGCTCGCCTTCCTGCCGTTCGAGAAAGCCTTCTACGACCGTTTCGACGCCCCTTGCCGCTTTGTCGGTCACACCATGGCGGACGATATTCCGCTGGTGCCGGATCAGGCCGCCGTGCGTCGCAATCTCGGTATCGATGCCAATCGCCGCTGGCTGGCGGTACTGCCGGGCAGCCGCACCGCAGAAGTGGGCTTTATGTCCCCCCTGTTTCTCGAGGCGTGCAAACACCTGACGGTGCGCTATCCGGATCTCGGTTTTATCGTACCGCTGGTCAACCAGAAACGGCGCGAACAGTTTATGGCCATCAAGGCCGAGCTGGCGCCGGATCTCGAGATGGTGCTGCTGGAAGGGCAGGGCCGTGAGGCGATGATCGCCGCCGATGTGGTGATGCTGGCCTCCGGCACCGCAGCGCTGGAAGCCATGCTGGTGAAAAAGCCGATGGTTGTGGGCTACAAGCTCAAGCCGTTCAGCTACTGGCTGGCCCAGCGACTGGTGAAGACCGAATTTGTCTCTCTGCCCAACCTGCTCGCCGGTCGCATGCTGGTGCCGGAGCTGATCCAGCACGAGTGCACCCCCGAGAATCTGGTGGAGGAGGTGAGCAAGTACTTCGAGCACGACAACAGTGCGCTGGTCAACACCTTTACCGAGTTGCACCAGCTGATCCGCTGCAATGCTGACTCGCAGGCCGCCGACGCGGTGGCTGATCTGCTCGGCAGATAACGCTATTTCGGACCGTCGATTGCGCTGCGCCACCCGTTAATCCGTTTTCGAGCGGTAATGTCGCGCCAGTCGACCCCTGTCAGGCCCCACGGGGCCTGTTTTGATTCAAGGCTACAAGATGATGATCGATATTCCTGACGACAAGCTGGTTGCCGGTGTGGACGAAGTGGGCCGTGGCCCGCTGGTGGGTGACGTGGTCACCGCTGCGGTCATTCTCGATCCCGCCAACCCCATTGTCGGGCTGGCTGACTCCAAGAAGCTCTCCGAGAAGAAACGGCTGGCGCTGTTTGACGAGATCAAAGAGAAGGCGCTTGCCTGGGCGATCGGTCGCGCCACTCCGGAGGAGATCGACGAGCTCAACATCCTGCATGCCACCATGCTGGCGATGCAGCGCGCCGTGGCGGGATTGAGGGTCACCCCCGAGCTGGTTTTTATCGATGGCAACCGCTGTCCAGCGCTGCCGATGGAAGCGCGCGCCGTGGTCAAGGGCGATAGCCTGGTGGCCGCCATCAGCGCCGCCTCGATCCTCGCCAAGGTGACCCGCGATGCGGAGATGACCGAGCTGGACAGCCGCCATCCCGAGTATGGCTTTGCCCGTCACAAGGGTTATCCGACCGCTGAGCACCTCGCCATCCTGGCCGAGCGGGGCCCGCTGCCCGAATATCGCAAGAGCTTCAAACCGGTGTGCCGCGCACTGGGGATCGAGTAGACCATGCCATTTAGTTTGAGCAGCGAGAGGAGATGACGATGGCTGAACCCCGTTTTATCCACCTGCGAGTCCACTCCGACTTCTCCATGGTCGATGGCCTGCAGAAGATCAATCCCATCGTCGGGGCTGCCGCGGCCAACAACATGCCGGCGCTGGCGCTGACCGATCAGATGAACATGTGCGGTCTGGTGCGCTTCTATGGTTCGGCCCACGGCAAGGGGATCAAACCCATCGTCGGTGCCGACTTCTGGGTGCAGAGCGATGAGCTCGGCGACGAGCAGTTCCGTCTCACCCTGCTCGCCATGGACAACGACGGCTACCAGAACATCACCCTGCTCATCTCCCGCGGTTACCAGCGCGGCCACGTACAGGGGCGGCCGGTCATCGACAAGAGCTGGCTCGCCGAGCATGCCAAGGGGGTGATCGTCCTCTCCGGCGGCCGCGAGGGGGATGTGGGCAAGTTCCTGCTCAAGGGCAACCGGCAGATGACCGAGCAGTGTGTCGCCTTCTATCAGACCCACTTCCCCGATGCCTACTACCTCGAGCTGCTGCGTACCGGTCGACCCGACGAAGAGGTCTATCTGCACATGGCGGTGGCCATCGCCACCGAGTTCGCACTGCCGGTGGTGGCCACCAACGAGGTGGTGTTCCTCAACGCCGATGACTTCGACGCTCACGAGATCCGTGTTGCCATCCACGATGGCTATACCCTGATGGACAAGCGCCGCCCCCGTCGCTACAGCCCGCAGCAGTACCTGCGTAGCCAGGAAGAGATGGCGGAGCTGTTTGCCGACATCCCCGAGGCGCTGGAGAACACGGTGGAGATCGCCAAGCGCTGCAACGTGACGGTGCGCCTCGGTGAATACTTCCTGCCGAACTTCCCGACCGGCGACATGACCACCGAAGATTTTCTGGTGGCCAAGTCGAAAGAGGGTCTGGAGGCGCGACTCGAGTTCCTGTTCCCGGATCCTGCCGTGCGCGCTGCCAAGCGCGGCGAGTACGACGAGCGTCTCGACATCGAGCTGAAAGTAATCAACCAGATGGGCTTCCCGGGTTACTTCCTCATCGTGATGGAGTTTATCCAGTGGTCCAAGGACAACGGCATTCCCGTTGGCCCGGGCCGGGGCTCGGGTGCGGGCTCCCTGGTGGCCTATGCCCTCAAGATCACCGACCTCGACCCGCTGGAATTCGACCTGCTGTTCGAACGTTTCCTGAACCCCGAGCGGGTATCCATGCCCGACTTCGACGTCGACTTCTGCATGGATCGTCGCGACGAGGTGATTGAGCACGTCTCCGAGATGTATGGCCGGGATGCGGTGTCCCAGATCATCACCTTCGGCAGCATGGCGGCCAAGGCGGTGGTGCGGGACGTGGGCCGGGTATTGGGCCACGCCTATGGCTTTGTGGATCGCATCTCCAAGCTGATCCCGCCGGATCCGGGCATGACCCTGGCCAAGGCATTCGAGGCCGAGCCCAAGCTGCCCGAGCTCTACGAGCAGGATGAGGAGGTCAAAGACCTCATCGACATGGCCCGTCGCCTCGAAGGGGTGGTGCGCAACGCCGGTAAACACGCCGGTGGCGTGGTGATCGCGCCCACCAAGATCACCGATTTTGCGCCGCTCTACTGCGATGACGAGGGCCATCACCCGGTCACCCAGTTCGACAAGAACGACGTGGAATACGCCGGTCTGGTGAAGTTCGACTTCCTGGGTCTGCGAACGCTGACCATCATCGACTGGGCGCTCGGCATGATTAACCCGCGTCTTGCCAAAGAGGGCAAGCCGCCGGTCGACATCGCCGCCATCCCCATCGATGACAAGAAGTCGTTCGACCTGCTGCAACGCTACGAGACTACCGCGGTATTCCAGCTGGAATCCCGTGGCATGAAGGATCTTATCAAGCGGCTGCGCCCCGACTGCTTCGAAGACATGATCGCACTGGTGGCCCTGTTCCGACCGGGCCCGCTGCAGTCAGGCATGGTGGATAACTTCATCGACCGCAAGCACGGTAATGAAGCGATCTCCTATCCGGACGAGAAGTGGCAGCACGAGAGCCTGCAACCGATTCTGGAACCGACCTACGGCATCATCCTCTATCAGGAGCAGGTGATGCAGATCGCCCAGACCCTGGCGGGCTACACGCTCGGCGGGGCGGACATGTTGCGTCGTGCCATGGGTAAGAAAAAGCCCGAGGAGATGGCCAAACAGCGGGCCGGTTTCGAAGAGGGCGCCATCAAGAACGGCGTCGACGGCGAGCTGGCGATGAAGATCTTCGATCTGGTGGAGAAGTTTGCGGGCTACGGCTTCAACAAATCCCACTCCGCCGCCTATGCGCTGGTCTCCTACCAGACCCTCTGGCTCAAGACCCACTTCCCGGCCGAGTTCATGGCAGCGGTAATGACCGCCGATATGGACAACACCGACAAGATCGTGACCCTGGTGGATGAATGCCAGCGTATGGGGCTGACGGTGATCCCGCCGGATGTGAACACCGGTCGCTATCGCTTCTCGGTCAACGAAGATGGCCATATCGTCTACGGCATCGGGGCGGTGAAAGGGGTCGGTGAAGGCCCCATCGACGCGATTCTCAGCGCCCGGGATCAGGACGGCCCGTTCCGCGATCTGTTCGATTTCTGCAACCGGGTCGACATCAAGAAGCTTAACAAGCGGGTGATGGAGAAGCTGATCCTCTCCGGCGCCATGGATCGGCTTGGTCCCCACCGCGCCGCCCTGATGGCGACGCTGGAGGAGGCGATGCGGGCCGCCGAGCAGCACGCCAAGGCGCAGGCGGTGGGGCAGGTCGACATGTTCGGCGTGCTCACCGAAGAGATTGACGACGTCAAGAAGGCGTTTGCCAATGTGCCGCACTGGCCTGACAAGGTGTGGCTGGAAGGGGAGCGCGAGACCCTCGGGCTCTATCTCACCGGTCACCCCATCAACCAGTACAGCGGCGAATTGCGTCGTTATACCTCGGGCCGCCTGTGCGATCTGCATCCCACCTCCCGCGATACCGTGACCACGGCGGCGGGGCTGGTGATTGCGGCCCGCAGCATGGTGACCAAGCGTGGCAACAAGATGGGGATCTTCACCCTGGACGACCGTTCCGGTCGCCTCGATGTGACCCTGTTCAGTGAAGCGCTGGAAAAATATGAAGAATTGATGCAAAAAGACCGCATTTTGGTGGTTTCTGGACAGGTCAGCTTTGATGACTTCTCCGGTGGCCTTAAAATGTCGGCTCGAGAATTACTGGATATCAACGATGCGAGGGAACGTTTTGCCAGAGCAATCCGCATCTCCCTCGATGAACAGCGGATTGATGATCGCTTTTTCCCGCGTTTGTGCGAGATTTTGGAGCCCGCCCGTGCCGGAGTCTGTCCGGTTCAGGTAAACTATCGTCGCCCCGGCTCCCGGGTGCGATTGACGCTCGGTACCGAGTGGCGGGTGACGCCCACCGATCAACTGATAGATGACTTGCGAGTCCTGCTTGGACGAGAGCGGGTTGAATTGGTTTTTGATTAGAGGTTCTAAGGCCCTATGAGTCTTTTTCTGGATTTTGAACAGCCGATTGCCGAGTTGCAGGCGCAGATTGATGAACTCAAACATGTGAGTGAAGGCAATCACGCCGTGGATCTGAAAGACGAGATCCGCCGGCTGGAGAAGAAAAACGAAGAGCTGACCAAGAAGATCTTCGGTGATCTGGGTGCCTGGCAGGTATCCCAGATGGCGCGTCATCCCCAGCGCCCTTACACCTTTGACTATATCGAGCATATCTTCACCGATTTCGACGAGTTGGCTGGCGATCGCGCCTATGCCGATGACAAGGCTATCGTCGGCGGCATCGCCCGTCTCGACGGCGAGCCGGTGATGGTGATTGGTCACCAGAAGGGTCGCGAGACCAAAGAGAAGATCAAGCGCAACTTCGGCATGCCGCGTCCGGAAGGATACCGCAAGGCCCTGCGTCTGATGGAGATGGCCGAGCGCTTCAAGATGCCGATCATCACCTTTATCGACACCCCGGGCGCCTACCCCGGCGTCGGTGCCGAAGAGCGTGGTCAGTCCGAAGCCATCGCCCGCAACCTGAAAGTGATGGCCGGTCTGACCGTGCCGGTGGTCTGCACCGTGATCGGTGAGGGCGGTTCCGGTGGTGCGCTGGCCATTGGCGTGGGTGATCGCGTCAATATGCTGCAGTACTCCACCTACTCCGTCATCTCGCCGGAAGGGTGTGCCTCCATCCTGTGGAAGAGCGCCGACAAGGCTTCTGTGGCTGCCGAAGCGATGGGCATCACTGCCCAGCGTCTGAAAGAGCTGAAACTCATCGACAATATCGTCGAGGAGCCGCTCGGCGGCGCCCACCGCGACGTAGAAAAGATGGCCAAGCGTCTGAAAGACCGTATTCAGCAGGATCTGAACGCTCTGCGTCCGCTCGAGACCGAGCAACTGCTGGAGCAGCGCTACCAGCGTTTGCTGGGCTACGGTTACTGCTAAGCGCAGCCTGACCTTGAGCATCCAGGCCCCCGTCATCGACGGGGGCTTTTTATTGCTGATGGCCTGTCTTGCGGTGAGTGCCCCAACACGCCCTGAAACGGCGCAGGCCTGCATTCGCGGGTGAGGGGAGGGTTGGTATGCCATGCCGTTGGCGAGGGCTGTCAGGGAGCAGGAAGAGGAGGGCTGCACGCGTTGTTTGTCGTCGGTCTATCTCTTGTCTGCAGTTATCCCTTGGCATCGCTCGCGGTGGCATGACCAGCCGCGTGATCATCCGATTGCGGCATAAAAAAGCGCCCCGGCTGTGCGGGGCGCTTTTACAGATGTCAGGCGGTATTACAGTTCAATCTCGTCTGTAAGACCTTCATAGGCGATATCGATGGATTGCAGCTCCTTCTGTAGGCGATGCTTGTCTTTCAACGCCTCGATCTCACGCCATTTACGTTTTTTTCCCGTTGTCCCGCGGCTACGCGAACCGAGTTCAACTACCTCGTCATAATCGAAGTTGAACATTTCCATGGCTCCCTCCTTGGTTTTTATCGTTTTCACCACCCGTATAACATAACGAATCTGAAATTAAAACGTTTTCGTGACGACTCTATGACAGAGCTAAAAAAGCCCATGAAAAAAAACCGGGCCCCTTGGTAGGGGCCCGGTTTTTTCAGAAAAAAGAACAGATTACAGGCGGCTTGCCAGCATGGTTTCCAGCTTGCCCTGGTCGATGGCGAACATGCGGATGCCTTCGCCCAGCTTCTCGTGGGCCATGGCGTCCTGGTTCAGTTCCCAGCGGAATTCGGCTTCGGTCATCGGAGTCGGTTTGGCTTTGTGCTCACCGGTGTAGTCCAGTTTGCGAACCACGGCGCCTTCGGTCTTGCTCAGCTCTTCCAGCAGCGCCGGGCCAATGGTCAGGCGGTCGCAACCGGCCAGTTCCAGGATCTCGCCGGTGTTGCGGAAGCTGGCGCCCATCACCACGGTCGGGTAGTCGTGCTGCTTGTAGTAGTCATAGATGGCGGTAACGGACACTACGCCCGGATCTTCGCTGGCGGTGTAGTCACGGTTGTGCTTGGCCTTGTACCAGTCGAGGATGCGACCCACGAACGGGGAGATCAGGAAGGCACCGGCTTCGGCACAGGCACGGGCCTGGGCGAAGGAGAACAGCAGGGTCAGGTTGCACTGGATACCCTCTTTCTCCAGTACCTCGGCGGCACGGATGCCTTCCCAGGTGGAGGCCAGCTTGATCAGAATGCGGTCGTTGCTGATACCCGCTTCGTTGTAGAGACGGATCAGCTTGCGTGCTTTGGCGATGCTGGCAGCGGTATCGAAGGAGAGACGGGCATCCACTTCGGTGGAGATACGGCCCGGAACGATCTTCAGCACTTCCAGACCGATGTTGACGGCCAGCTTGTCGCCCGCGTCGATGATTTGCTGTGCCTTGTCCTGGCTCTGGGCTTTGGCCCAGTTGATGGCGTCTTCGATCAGCGGAGCGTACTCGGGGATCTCGGAGGCCTTCAGAACCAGAGAGGGGTTGGTGGTGGCATCGATGGGCTGATAGCGTTTGATGGCTTCGATATCACCGGTGTCGGCAACAACAGTGGTCAGGGCTTTCAGCTGGGTTAATTTATCGGCCATAGCGAATATCATCTCTTAATGAGGGAGTAATCCCTGGGTTGCGGGCTTGAGACGGTGGTTCTGAAATAAAATTACAGGATCTTGGTGCCTCAGGCTCAGAAAAGCGCGATGGGGGCGGCCCATCATCATTGCCTGCCTAATTAATACTTATGTGGTGCATCCTGCAATAGGGGCGCTTGGTTGTTAAATATTCAGGTTGGCCATTCATTCCGTTTCAATGAGCTAAAGTGGATGATTTATAAGGTTTTTTATCTTATTTCTGCAGGCTTTTCCGGTTTGCTTCCGGCTCAACTTTTTTAGCCAATATCCATATTTGTGTCGTCGATCACACAAATTGTCCTGTTGTGTACTTGAAATTTAATTACAGAGAAAACGTTTGGCGAAATATCCCCGTTTGAAAGCCATTTCAGGCAAGCGTTTGCGTTTTCGGATAACTCATCAGGGATATATCAAAGTGGTTCTCTTATGGGGCTTAATGGTGGCCTGCCTGATTAGATTATTGAGTTTGTTGAAAGTTTGCGATTTAAATGGAGCTTTATGGGCTTTTACCGTTCGTTTTTTGTGTCCCGAGTGATCGGGATCACTATTCCGGGCTCTCCCGCTGTGCTAGATTCCGCCCCTTTAGCGAAACGCTAATTAAACGACAGACAGAAAACGGTCAGCGCAGACTGACCATGGATGTGAATAACAACGAGAGAATTATGGACACCTTGATTGCGATGCTAAACGACCTGATGTGGGGAGCCGTGCTCATCTACCTGCTGATCGGGGTCGGTATCTTCTTCACCTTCAGACTGGGTTTTATCCAGATCCGTCACTTTGGCCACATGTTTTCCGTGCTGAGAAACAGCCGCAAATCGGACAACGCGGGCATCTCCTCTTTTCAGGCTCTCTGTACCAGCCTCGCCGCCCGTGTCGGCACCGGCAACCTGGCCGGTGTGGCCGTCGCCATCTATCTGGGTGGCCCCGGCGCCATCTTCTGGATGTGGCTGATCGCCTTTATCGGCATGGCGACCGCTTTCGTCGAAAGTACCCTGGCCCAGCTCTACAAGGTCAAGGATGAGGATGGCAACTACCGTGGTGGCCCTGCCTACTACATGGAGAAAGGCCTCGGCATGCGCTGGATGGGGGTGCTCTTCTCCCTCTGTCTGATCCTGGCATTTGGTCTGGTGTTCAACGCGGTGCAGGCCAACTCCATCAGTCTGGCGATGAAGGTGGCGTTTGGCATTCCTGACTGGGTCAGCGGGCTGGCGCTGGTGGCGCTCTCCGGCCTTATCATCTTTGGCGGCATTCGTGGCATCGCCCGTTTTGCCGAGCTGGTGGTGCCCTTTATGGCGCTGGCTTATATCCTGCTGGCGCTGGTGATCGTTGCGATGAACATCACCGAGCTACCCCATGTCTTCATGCTGATCATCAAGTCCGCCTTCGGGATTGAGCAGGCTGGCTCAGGTGCGCTGGGTTATGCCATCTCCCAGGCGATGATCAACGGCATCAAGCGCGGTCTCTTCTCTAACGAAGCGGGGATGGGCTCTGCCCCGAACGCTGCGGCGACTGCTACCCCCTATCCGCCGCATCCGGCCTCTCAGGGCTATGTGCAGATGCTCGGGGTCTTTATGGACACCATCGTCATCTGCAGCTGTACCGCCGCCATCATCCTGATGTCCGGTCAGTTCGAGCCGGGCTCCGGCGTGACCGGTGTCGAGCTGACCCAGCGGGCGCTCTCCTCCCAGATTGGCAGCGGCGGCAACATCTTCATTGCGGCAGCCATCTTCTTCTTCGCCTTCACCTCTATCGTGGCGAACTACTCCTATGCCGAGACCAATCTGGTGTTCCTCGAGCACAACCACAAGGGCGGTCTGATGCTGTTCCGGGTGTTCGTGCTGGGGATGGTGATGTTCGGTGCCGTGGGTGAGTTGCCGATTGTGTGGGCGATGGCGGATGTCTCCATGGGGCTGATGGCCATCGTCAACCTGGTGGCGATCCTGCTGCTCTCCAGCGTCGCCATCAAGCTGGCGAAGGATTACAACGACCAGCTCCGGCTGGGCAAGGTGCCCACCTTCGATGCCAACAAATACCCCGAGATCCGCTCCCAGCTGGAAGAGGGGATCTGGGACAATCCGACCAAAAAATAACAAGCGGTGAGTCAGACCTTGAGTCAAACCTCTTGAGTCAAACCTAAGAAGGGGGAGCCAGTGGCTCCCCCTTCTTTTATAGTGCGCTCTTCGGCTGCTTATCCCAGCGCCGAACGAGCTGTCTGATACGTCGTCGCAACTGGCGCCAGCAGCGCCCTTGTTGCCGGTCGCTGAGGGGGGCATAACGCCAGAGTCGATAGAGCCACGCACTCTTTAGCAGGGGGTGGGCCAGGTCGGGGCGCAGCTGCGCCAGTCGCTCGCACCATGCTCCCATGCTCTCGGCTGGCTGGGGTGGGTAGCCGCTGCGTTTGCCCCGTTTGAGCAAGGGCTGCCAGATGCGCCGCTCTGGCGGCAGACGGGCGGGCAACAGCAGGGGCAGGCTCACCAGCAGGGCAACCAGCATCAGGCTGGCGAGGATCAACCAGGGGGTATGCCCCGCCAGTGCCGGCCAGCGCAGGCCGATTTGCTGCCAGAGCTGACCCGCATCATGGCCAATCACCCAGCGGCTCCACTGGTAGTCGATATTGCTGCCCCACCAGCGCAGCTGATTGAGCAGGGCCCAGTTGCGATAACGCTGTAAAGCGAACGGGTCGGCGGCGGTAAACTCCTCGCTCAGGGCCTCTGTTACGCCGCCCTCAATGCGCTCCGGCGCCACCGCTGCGGTGGGATCGACTCGCCGCCATGCTCCCCCTTCATCGAGATACTCCACCCAGGCGTGAGCATCGAACTGGTGTACCGCCAGATAGTTGCCTCTGGGATTCCACTCGCCGCCGAGATAACCGGTGACCAGCCGTGCCGGAATACCGGCAGCGCGCAGCACGAAGGCAGTCGCCATGGCGTAGTGGCCGCAAAAGCCGCGCTTGGTATCGAACAGGAATGTATCCACCCCGTCACTGCCAAGCCGTGGCGGGGTCAGGGTGTAGTAATAGGATTGATTGCGAAACTGCGCGAGCAGGGCGGCGACCAGCGCAGCGCGATCCGGATAGCGCGCCGCCAGCGCCTGGCCATGAGCGCGCGCTCTCGGGTTGCCCCCGGCTGGTAGTTGCAGGTTGCGCTGGGCGGCTTGGCTGTCGTCCTCGGGCTGCGCTTCGCCGCGGCCGATGCGATAGCGGATCGCCACCTCGCCGCTCCCCTGCCGATAGAGGGTGTGAATGGGGGTGAGCAGCACCGGACCCGCCAGCAGGCGCGGTTCACTGAGGGCAAAGGCCCAGCGATGGCGTTGGGGCTCGGCGATCACCTCGTAGCTCCCAGCGGGTAACGGACTATCTGTCAGTTGATTGTTGGTCTGTGAAGAGGACGCCAGAAGCGTGAGCCCGGTTTGCACCGGTATTGTCCGTTGCCATGCTTTGACCTCGGGGCTCAGCAGCCAGCGCTGGCCATCGAAAACCTCCTGCCGCATCACCGGAAAGTAGCGCTCGCGGGCAGGGGGCGGGCCATCGGCAAAGGTGACCCGAAACGCCAGTTCGGAGGAGTTGACCAGTTCGCTGATATCGCCGGGGGCCAGCTCTTCCGAGAGCCCCGACAGGGCGCGGCTGGTGGTGGGCATCTGCCAGAGGGGCGGGAGCCTTGGCAGCAGCAAAAATAGAGTGATAAGCAGAGGAAGCGCCAGCAGCAGGGCGCTACCCGCGCTGCGCCAAGGCCGTTTCTGCTCGGGGGCGATGGCGGCCACCAGTGTGGTCACCGCCAGCCAGAGTGCCACTGCCATCCCGGCCGTCCAGCCGATGCTTTGTCGCTGCACCAGTGCCAATGCAATCAGAAAGAAGGCGAGCACCAGCACCAGCTCGATATCCCGTTCGCGCCGCACCTCGATCATCTTCAGGCTATAGCCGAGCCAGAGCAGATTGATAAGAGCAGGCAGGGTGCCCAATGTGCGCCACTGCAGCCCCAGTAACAGCACGGTAGTGATGGCCAGCAGCGCCAACCAGCGGGCAGGAAGAGGCGGCCAGCCGCGCCACAGCATCATGGCCCGGACGGCGAGGGTGATGGCGCCTACCGCCACCACCCAGAGCTGCAATTGGGGCCAGAACGCCGCGACCAGCAGCAGCTGTTGCAGGGCGATGAGTGGCAGCAGGCGGCGGTTATCGAGCTGCATTCGGTGTGCTCTTCGGTGGTGTTGCATCGAATCGGGCCAGTGCCAGCAGGCTGCGCTGCACAAAGGCGGCGCCGCTATCGGGTCCCAGCGTCTGGTTTGCCAGCGTCAGGGTGAAGGGGATGCCCCGCTTGCCGTAATCGGCGCACCACCAGGCCAGCACCGCCAGCCGTTGCTCCAGATCCCCACCCGTGACCCGTTGCAAGGTGAGGTGAGTATCATCCTGCAGCGGTTCATGGAACTGCTTGGTCAGCAGGCCGCGCCCCTGCGCGAGTTGCTTCCAGGCGACGCGGCTCAGTGGCTCCCCGGTTTGGTGTGTCCGCAGGGTATCAAAGTCACCGAGAGGGGCTGGTGCGGGCTGGCCCTGATGACCCTCGCTTTCGGTCGCATGTTCCCCTCTTAGCGCCCCGAACGCCGGTTTGGGGGCGAGCCAGCCCTCCAGCTGCAGATCCAGCAGTGACCAGCAGCGAAACAGGCCGAGGGGGTAGCGGCTCTCGACCCGCAATCGGCCAAGGGGCAGTGGCCCACGGCGCGAGCCTGATACCGGCAGGATCAAGGTGCGGGGCACAGCGTCGGCCTGTGCCAGGCAGAGGGTCCCTTCGTTGAGGCTAAAACGGAGCGCCAGCACCGGAAGACGGCTCTGAACCAAGATACGGATAGGAAGCTGGCTACCCGCTTCCCCCAGCACCAGCGGGCCACCCAGTAGCTCCAGCCCCAGCAGGTTGCGATGGGTGAGCCACATGGCGGCC
This sequence comes from Aeromonas sp. QDB11, assembly GCF_027705265.1. NCBI lineage: Bacteria > Pseudomonadati > Pseudomonadota > Gammaproteobacteria > Aeromonadales > Aeromonadaceae > Aeromonas > Aeromonas sp. QDB11. Next base: position 33,621 of record NZ_JAPDBM010000047.1, read on the forward strand.
ATAAGCAGGCTGCCGAGGCAGTAGGCCACCAGCAGCACCAGATTGTTCTGGTAGTTGGTGCCGAGCAGATAGATGGCGAGCAGCACCAGCAGATAGAGCAGCCCCATGCGGGTGGGCAGGATAAAGAGGCTGTGAGTCCCTAGCGTGATCTGGCGGGCCGGGGGAATGCGGCGATCGAGCCAGCGCCGCTGCCAGTTTTCTCTCCTTTGCCGCCAGCGGGTGAACAAGGTGCTCATCAGGGATGGTCCGGATCGACCCTGGCCAGCAACCGCTGGCTCAGGGGGCAGGCTTCGCCGTGCTGCACGCCGAAGCTGCCCCGCAGCCGATGTTCGGCCACATAGGGGAAGACCGCCTGCACATCCTCCACCGTGACGAAGCGCCGTCCCGCCACCAGCGCCCAGGCCCGGCTTACCGCCAGCAAGGTCTGTGCTGCCCGGGGGGAGAGGGGCTGTGGCAGATCCCCATCAAAGCGGCTCTGGTGCACCAGCGCCAGCAGGTAGTCGAGGGTGGCATCGGAAACATGGATCGCATCCCCCTCCGCTTGCAGGGCGGCGAGCTCGGCGGCATCCAGCATGGCAGGCAATGGGCCAGTCGGCTGGTGGCCCCGTAACAGTTGGCGCTCCGCCTCTCGCGGCGGAAAACCCAGCGAGAGTCGCACCGCGAAGCGATCGAGCTGGGACTCCGGCAGCGGATAGGTGCCCGCCTGATCCGCCGGATTCTGGGTGGCGATGACGAAAAACGGATCGGGGAGTGGATGGGTGTGGCCCTCGATGCTCACCTTGCCCTCGGCCATCGCCTCCAGCAGGGCGCTCTGCACCTTGGGGCTGGCGCGGTTGATCTCGTCCGCCAGCAGCACCTGGGTGAAGATGGGGCCGGGGTGAAAACGAAATGTTTGCTGCTGGGGGTCAAAGATCTGCAACCCCAACAGGTCGGCGGGCAGCAGATCGGCGGTGAACTGCATCCGCCTGCATGCAAGCCCCAGCACCTGAGCCAGCGCATGGGCCAGGGTGGTTTTGCCCATGCCGGGCAGATCCTCGATCAGCAGATGACCGCGCGCCAGCAGCGTCACCAGCGCGATTTTCAGTTGCAGCGGCTTGCCCAGAATGACTCGCTCCAGTGCCGCCAGCACCGCCGTGATGTGCTCTTGTGATCTCACCTGCACCTCCATTTCTCTCTCTGGCTCTTTGGCACCTACAGCTTATACGCCAGCGAGCAGAGGGGGGCTCATCGAGCTGTCAGCGATGCAAGCCCGGCCATGTCCCTGTGACTTCACCGAGACTTCACACAGGCCCATCGTGGGCACATACATCTTGTTTATGCTAATGCCAATTTCATTCACCACGAGAATAACCATATGCAACAACGACGTGCGCTCGCGCTACTGACGCTGGGTAGCCTGCTGCTAACCCCTTGTACTTATGCCCGTGGGGAGGCCCCGCTGACCGCCACTGTGGATGGCGCCATCCAGCCGATGCTCAAGGAGTATCGGATCCCGGGGATGGCGGTCGCCGTACTGAAAGATGGCAAGGCCCACTACTTCAATTACGGGGTGGCCAACCGGGAGAGTGGTCAGCACGTCAGCGAGCAGACCCTGTTCGAGATTGGCTCGGTCAGCAAGACCCTGACCGCGACCCTTGGCACCTATGCCTCAGTCAAGGGGGGCTTTGAGCTGGATGACAAGGTGAGCCAGCGCGCCCCTTGGCTCAAAGGTTCCGCCTTTGATGGTGTGACCATGGCCGAGCTTGCCACCTACAGTGCGGGTGGTTTGCCGCTGCAGTTCCCCGATGAGGTGGATTCGAATGACAAGATGCGCACTTACTATCGGCACTGGTCACCGGTTTATCCGGCGGGGACCCATCGCCAGTATTCCAACCCCAGCATAGGCCTGTTTGGTCACCTGGCCGCAAATAGTCTGGGCCAGCCATTTGAGCAACTGATGAGCCAGACCCTGTTGCCCAAGCTGGGTTTGCACCACACCTATATCCAGGTGCCGGAGTCGGCCATGGTGAACTATGCCTACGGCTATTCGAAGGAAGATAAGCCCGTCCGGGTCACTCCGGGCGTGCTGGCGGCCGAGGCTTACGGGATCAAGACCGGCTCGGCGGATCTGCTGAAGTTTGTCGAGGCAAACATGGGGTATCAGGGAGATGCCGCGGTAAAAAGCGCGATCGCGCTGACCCACACCGGTTTCTACTCGGTGGGAGACATGACTCAGGGACTGGGCTGGGAGAGTTACGCCTATCCGGTGAGCGAGCAGACATTGCTGGCGGGCAATTCACCAGCGGTGAGCTTCCAGGCCAATCCGGTTACGCGCTTTGCGGTGCCCAAGGCGATGGGTGAGCAGCGACTCTACAACAAGACGGGCTCGACTGGCGGCTTTGGCGCCTATGTGGCGTTCGTACCTGCCAGAGGGATAGCCATCGTCATGCTGGCCAATCGCAACTATCCCATCGAGGCCAGGGTGAAGGCGGCTCACGCCATCCTGAGTCAGTTGGCCGAGTGATCGGCCGAGTTCAGGGCGTCCAAATTTGACAGTGACGCCGGGGCAACCCCGGCGTCACTGCGGGTATGCTCGTCTCCGGCAATCTTGCTGTGGTGGGTTTTGCTGCCTAAATGGCTCGATGGTAGAAACAAAATTTCCTGATTGGAATGTACCGATCGCCATCTCTTCACTAGGTGCAGGAGAGGGCCCACCATATAGTTCCCCCCATTGCGGCCCTGTCCGCTGCCATGTTCATTACGTTCGTTACCACCTTGACCTTGCCCACTCTTCGCCTGTTGCTGCTTTCTGGCGGGGGCTGGCGGGTCAATCTGTTATGGAGCATCCATGCCTGTATTCCTGTTGTGCAGTTTTCTGATGATCATCCTCTATCCGGTCGGGATCGATCTCTATCTGGTCGCCGTGCCCCAGATTGCCGATACCCTGCAGGCGAGCGAGGCGCAGATCCATACCGCCTTCTCCATCTATCTGTTTGGCATGGCGGCCACCGTGCTGCTGGGGGGAATGATTGCGGATCGCTACGGGCGGCGCTGGGTGGTGCTCGGGGGGGCGCTGATTTTTGTCATCGCCTCGCTGGTGGCAGGTCATGCCGAGGGGATCACCCAGTTCTACCTCGGCCGTTTCTGGCAGGGGGTCGGGGCCGGGGCGCTCTATATCATGACCTTTACCGTGCTGCGGGATGTGCTGAGCCAAGAGCGGTTGGCGATGGCGCTCTCGATGATCAACGGGGTGATCTGCGTGATCCCGGTGCTGGCGCCGGTGCTCGGTTATCTCATCCTGTCCCATTTTGACTGGCGCGGGATCTTCGTGGCGATGGCGCTGGTGGCTGCCGTCAGCGGTCTGGTCAACCTGCTGCTGCTCAAGGAAACCCGTCCGGCGCGGCAACCGGGGAGTGGCGCGGCGCTGCCCTTTGCCCTGCTGCGCTCGCCGCGCTTTATGTTGCTCTCCCTGCTGACCAGTGCCAGCGTGACCGCCATTCTGGTCTATGTCAGCGTCTCGCCGCTGATCCTGATGAAGGAGTTTGGCTTCACTACCGAGCAGTACTCCATCGTGATGATGGTGATGGCCGGGGTGAGCATGTCCACGTCTTTCCTGACCCCGCTGCTGTTGCGCCGTTTGGGCAAACAGAAGGTGCTGGCGGTGTCTCATCTCGCCTATCTGCTGGCGGCGTGCTCACTGCTCGGCAGCTGGCAGGCGGGGGGCGATATCCATCTGTTGCTACCGGGGTTTGCGCTGGTCTGTGTCGGCTTCTCCTGTGGCTTCGGGGTAGCGATGGGGGAGGCGCTCGATGGTTGCCAGCATAACGTGGCCTTTGCCAGCGCCGTGCTCTGCATCATGCAGATCAGCCTCTCCGGCCTCTATATCTGGTTGCTTGGCCGGCTCGGCTTTACTCCGTCCGAGATGCTGATCTATGCCCTGCTGCTGGCACTGCTCAGTTACCTGGCCGTCAAAGGGCTGGTACCATGGCTCGCGGTCCGTGAAGCGCGGTCGCAAGGCTGATGGAAGATGAGAGGGGATATGCGCAACCTGGGTGAACTCGATTTGAACCTGCTCGTGGTCTTCAAGTACCTGATGCAGGAGCGCAGTGTGGCGGGGGCGGCCAAAAAGCTCTGCGTCACCCCGTCGGCGGTGAGCAAGTCTCTGGCCAAGTTGCGGGAGTGGTTTGACGATCCCCTGTTTGTGCGGGTGCGGCAGGGGTTGCAGCCGACCAACCTCTCCCTGACCCTGGAGGAGGAACTGAAGGTCTGGTTCCAGCTTACCGATAGCATCACCTCGCTCAATAGCGATGCGATCCCCGACGGTGCCCGTTTCACGCTGGTGATGGAGTCCCCTTTTTACATCAGCTTCCTGAGCGATCTGCCCATGACCATCTATGAGAAGTACCCGAAATCGGTGGTCAGGATGCTGGGGTGGGATCACCACTCCCTCAACGACATCGTCAATGGCGATGCGGATCTCGGTTTCTGCGCCCGCGAGACCCATGGCCGCTCCCGGGCCAAGGTCAACCGCTTGCCTTATTACATCGATCACGAGGTGCTGTTTACCGATCGTCCGGTGGTTTTTCTGCGCAAGGATCACCCGCTGCTCGAGCAGAAGTGGTCGCTGGAGAACTTTCTGGCCTGCCCCCAGATCAGCATGGTGTGGGAAGCGAACGATACCTGGGCCCTCGACAGTCTGCTGGAGGATGAGGGGCTGAAGCGGGAGGTGCCCATCATGGTCGCTAGCTTCGAGCAGGCGCTGCATATTGCTTCCCAGTCGAGCCACGAGCTGATCGCGGTAGCCCCCTCCTACTGCGGTGGTTATGCCAGTCGGCATCACGGCAATCTGATCGCCATGCCGCTGCCGCTGCCGGAGAAGCTCTATGCCCAGCTGGAGATCGCCTTCATCCTGTTGTGGCACAAACGGCACAATCAGGATGCCAAGGTAATGTGGCTGCGTAACGAGATCCGGCGACTCTATAACGACGAATTGCCACGTTAATGTGGCCGTGACGATGCCGATTGATTAGCCGGAGTCAGCTATTTCGGCTTGTTATTGATTATTTAACCGGCGGTGATGATGGCGATGGACCATTCGGTCGTCTGTTTTCTCGCCAAACAATGTCGCAACATACTTTCTGAAATGGAATGTTCTGACTTCTGCTTTTGCTGTAGACGCCAGCATGGCACCGTTAGATACTGCGATTCATAACAAGAAAGGCTAACTTGCATTCAATCCCTATTGAGGGGATGCAAGAGGTCGTACATTAAAATTGGCTTGAACAAACATCATTGCTCTGCGTTAACACGGGAAGTGTGGCAGATGATGCTGATCAAAAAAATCCTCATCACATATATCATTTTTAATTTTTACGGTCGTGACACTGCCATCCCAATATTGGCGGTGCCATATCTGGTAGTCAAAATTTGATGATATTATTGGCAGCACCAGCAAGGTAGTTCAAATGTTTAATTACAAAACGATCATTATCGTCTGCTTGACGGTTGTTAACTGTGGTTGTGCCAAACAGGTTATCGATGTCAATGCCTCACAGGCATTTACACTCGGTAACGAAAATAGTGTCAATTCGACAGATGTCACTAGCCACTTCTTTTTTTCAGATATTGATGTTGGGCTGAATGGGACAATAGACGCCGCTGCTATTTGTCATGGTGCTGAAAATATTGTTCGGATTGAAACAAAGCAATCTTGGCTGGACTCTTTGGCTAGCGGCATTACCTACGGTATTTATACCCCACGAGAAGCCAGAATTTATTGTTCCAAAAAATCATAGCGAGAAATTTTCTGATGATGGATAGTCATAAATGGGTATTGTTGCAGGGTGAGAACGTGAACATTTTGTTAAATTTCACCCAGTTTTTTGAGACCCGCATTGAGTACCGTTTCCAGATATTCACTGCTCATT